>JAPPDN010000720.1:0-1697 GCA_028824575.1 Candidatus Poribacteria bacterium
GTTTTATTAAGGAGGCGAGGATTGAATCCTCGCCTCCGGAACTCGGAAAAGCAAAATGGCACGTCAAGGCGACATCAACACCGATAGCTGCTGAAGGATGTCCTGCCCCTCCGCCGTCTTAAGAAACTCTTCCCCAAGTTTTGATTGTAGTTGCGACTGTAGTTTTTCCTTAACCTGATCTCTCACCTGCCCGGTCACTTGTTGGAGGATATCCATCCCCATTTGTGTATCGAGAATACCCTTTCCAAATTGTGCTTCCAGCTGCGGTTTAACTTGTTCAAGAACACTAACCTCCATGCGATTGAGCATTTTCGTCACGTGTTTGAGGACCAACGTCTCAGTCGCTGTCTTAATTTCCTTTCTGACCGTTTGTGTCTTGAGAAAATTCTCGCCGTGTTGTGACCGTAAGTCACCTAAAAAATCAGATAAGGCAGAAAACTCTGTCTTGTTGCTATTATAGATAGCTCTTTCCGGTCCGTTTCGATAAATTTTCCCAGCAGCACTTAAGTTGAGGCGATAATGTTCACACCGAACGATGGGCGTCATATCACCTTCCTGCATCCGCAGAATTTCCTGATCCGCTTTTTTAGACGGGCGCATCTCATAGAGATAACTGCATGGCAGTGTTGGGTCCGACGCGCCTTCGGTTAAGACACCGGGCACGCCTGCTGTTGCATCTGCAGGACAAAGAAGTGCTTTGCTATCCAGATATTCTGGGGAAAGCTCGGAAAGCCATTGCGGGTCTGTATCTGCATTGGCAGCACGATAGTTGTCACGTGCCAGTTTTATCAATCTCAAATTTTCTCTGCACGTCTCAATGCCCTTGGAATCCTCAGAATCTTGCTGCCCTGAAAGTGAGGCTAATTCATAAGGATAGGCATCTGCTAAGAGCCACCGATTTAGGCGAATCAACGCTTCTCCATCTTTCGGATTTTGGGCAATGAGCACCTGCGTCTCTTCACTGAGTTCAATATCGGCGAACACTTGTGCCTCATAGAGGGACTCCGCTTGGAGGAGTCGATTCAATTCTGATAGCAATGCCTCTTGCAGCTTCGAAGACGGATCGCTTATGCCATCGTATCCGACTAACAGCCACTGTATATCTTCGGACAATTGCGAGGCAATCCATTGGGACACCGGTGCGCGCGTGTCTTCAAGTTTCACCGCCAAACTGCCCGGATCTTTAATCGCATCCATATCAAAGAGAAACTGATTTGTGCCTGCGTGGAGGGTCAGTTGTAAACCCATCGCCATCAATACAGTTGCGAACAAAAGCGTTATCGTTTTGCCTTGTCCGTGCAACCTAAGATAATGTGTTTTTAAGCGTCCAATCATTTTTAACATTTTTAAATCTCCTTTTTTGTAGTTATCGGTTATCAGTTATCAGTCATCGGTTAAGAGGTTTTAGATTCACTAAACAGTCTTAGGTGATTCCAACACCTCTTGTTACTGATAACTGAAAGGTTTTTTCGGAGAAAAAACCGCACTGACAACTGATAACTAATCAAGCGTAAAACGTAGCACGCCATGCCCAGGCGTCCCAACATAAAGTATATTACCATCAACAGTAAACGAGTTAATCTGGCTCGGAACTTCCGGTGTGACGGGTTCCCATGTGTTTGAATTCTCTTTCAATTGATATATCTGTTGCGCAGTTGCGCCGTATACGGTTGTGTCCTCAACTGCCATTTTTTCTA
>JAPPDN010000720.1:1707-3401 GCA_028824575.1 Candidatus Poribacteria bacterium
CCTTCCGCATCGGTCGCTGTGTGCCAGCGAGTTCCATCGCTTGAATACATAACACCTTTATCGGTTGCAGCGTAAAGCGTTTGTCCGGCGAAGGCGATAGCCTTGAATTGCGTAACAGCAAACGGGAGGTTTGTCGTGACATCGTTCCAAGTGTCGCCTTCATCAAACGATTGAAGGAGGTGTCCGTCCCGTTTGCCAACGTAAACGGTTTCGCCTGAGACAGCGATTTTGAAATCTATGGAACGCTGCTCTTCAAGGTCGGCAACAGAATCAATAGACGCACCTGCATCTGCTAAGCCGGTATTGAACCATTCAGTCATGCCGGGCTTCCACCTGAAGAGTTGCTGGTTATATTCCATATAATAAGTGCTACCGCTGACAGCAAAACTCCCGAAATATGACTGAAAGAGTTCAATCATACCTTTCTCTATGGCCTTACCACCAGCCGTACTGAGCTTATCCAGGTCGAAATATTCAAGCAAATCGTGAAGCGTTAATTCCGTACGTTCCTCATCGTTTTTCTCAGGTTCATCTTGACCGCTTTCCAGCAGGACGTTTTCAAATTTTTCACGGACGAGTGTTTCAATGTCCAACACCCCTAAACTCGGCATTTCGGGGACAGGCGTTAACCCGTTATCCTCAGCAGATACGCGGAAAAGTTGCGGCGATGTCTCTTTGACACCTTTGACATAAAGCATATCGTTAAATTTCATCAGATTCGTAAGCGTTTCAGGACGACGTAGCACAGGTGCCCACGATTCACCCTCATCAAATGAGACAACGAGTTCTTTCCATATTGTTGCGTAGAGCGCATGATTGGCATAGACCAAATTGTCCACAGTAGTCCTCACCAACCCTGTGTTAAACGGATGCCATGTCTTGCCTGCATCGGTCGTGCGCTGAATCCCGAATCGACCCCCTGTGTAGAAAGTATTCGCACCCGACATGACAGCAGCAAAAGTATCTGGAATAGTTACGGCATCTGAATCTAAAGATATCCATGTCTCCCCGGCATCACTGGAGTAATAACCATCCCCACCATCTAAGACTAAAAGTCTTTCTTGCGCTGCTACCATTCTGAGGCTGGACATCTTTTCCAATTCTGAGGTGGCTGCTATTTGTGGTTTGTTAACTTCATGGGAAAAACTAAATCCGGAAAAACCAATGTTTTCATCGGGGTCCATTTCAATGTTTTCATCGGGATCCATTTCTACGAAATCTATTGCCTGCCACGAATCTCCGAGGTCTGTTGATCGGTAAAGCGACAAAGATGTCTTAGATGCCGACGAAATTGACATGGTCATCGAAAGGATCTTATACTGAACATCATTTCCGACGGCAACGTAGAGTCGGTGTTCAGCACTCGTCAATGCGCGAATATTTCCGGTTTCACCTACCTGTAATTGCGTCCAGCCTTCCGAACTGTGGCGATAGAGGCCTTTATCTGTACCTACAAAAACAGTGTTTCCAATAGCGGTGATTGCCTGAATTTTCCTATCCGTCAAGTTTCCATCGTCAAGAGATGTCCACGATTTACCGGCATCTACAGAGCGGAACACACCTTCAACAAGCCCCAAGTACATTGTAATATTGGCTTGCGCCCCAGGGGCTTCATCTGTTATGACAGTGTCAATTAATTGCCCTTCTGGACGCGCGCCCTGCACGCGCCAGGTCTCACCTCTATCTACCGAAGC
>JAPPDN010000214.1 GCA_028824575.1 Candidatus Poribacteria bacterium
AATACGCCGCACGACTTCGGTGCTGATAGAGTCCTACAGGCTGATGTCCCAACGCTAAAGTCCTCACTACGTTTCCGTTCGCGGCACAGATAGTAATTGTGACCGCCGCAGACTTCGCTAAGTGGTAAGGTATCCATGTCTCAGGGTTGAACGGATTCGGGTAATTCGGTAACAGCACTGTTTCTGTAGGAATCCAAAGATTCAAGGGTAGTGCTGAGAGAAGTTGTTCAAGCACCAGAACACCCCTTTGAAAGGTCGGGTCTGTTGCTACGGATGTGTTGTAATTATCGGTTGCGTCTACCACTTCCCTAAGCCATTCCCGGACATCCCGTGCTGAGAGAACCTCACTCCTAAAGGCTGAAGGGGCACCTATTACTGCATTCATCATACCTGCTACCAAAACCAGATCAACAATATCAACGACTTCGTCACCATTAACATCCGCAGCATGCTGCTCAGTCTGCCCTAAATGTGAGGCAACAAACACGATGTCGTGAAGGTCTACCACACCATCACCGTTGACATCTTCGGATATTTCGACGGGGCCTGTCTCATTCCCGGTTCCCCATAGGAGAATCGTGCCGTCACAACTGGCACTGGCAAGGATTCCACCATCCGGTGAGAATGCCAAATCTGTAATATCTTCTATGTGTCCCACGAATGTCTCAAGAGGTTGGAGTGTCTCCGTATCTAACAATTGTATCCGATTGTTCTGCCATCCGCTCGATCCGACCGCAAGAGTTCTACCATCGGGAGAAAACGCAACACAGGTGACATAATCTGGATACTGCAATACTGCCTTATGTTCTCCAGTATGCGGGTCCCATAAGCAGAGCGTCTGATCATAACTACCACTCGCAAGTGTCTTACCATCAGGCGAAAACGCAACGGAATAGACAGCTCCTGTGTGCTGTGTCGTAAGACTCAGGCGGCGTTGGGCAGTAGGAATATCCCACAATATAATTTCCGAATCTTGACCACAACTCGCAAGCGTTTTACCATCAGGCGAAAACGCGACACAATTCAGCAAACCATGATACGGACCAAGCACATAGCGAAGCTCACCTGTGTGTGGATCCCACAATCCTATTGTTCCGGTGATGCCATCTCCACCATACGCATTCGCAAGGAGTTTTCCATCGGGAGAAAACGCAGCAGCATAGCCACCACCTCTAAGGGTAGCAATATGGTGTCCAGTCCCAGCATCCCACAATCGGAGACGACTATCAAGACCGCTACTTGCAAGCAATTTCCCATTCGGTGAAAATACGACGGCGTAAACCTGATCGATGTGGTCTGTGTAGTGCGCCAGATGCTCTCCAGTCCGAGCATACCACAGCCGAAGCGAGGCACCTTGTGTATCCCACATGCGGATTAAGCCTCCATTTGCACTGGCGATGGTCTTTCCATCTGGTGAAAACGCAACAGTATTGGCTGAACTTGGATGCTCTCCAAAAATCTTGCGAGGTTTTCCAGCACGGGCATCCCACAACCGAAGTGTCCAATCCCAGCCTGCACTGGCGATGGTCTTTCCATCTGGTGAAAATGCGATGGCGAAAACATCCCGTACATGCCCTTCGAGAATTTCACTCAGCTGCTTCGTGTGGGTATTCCATAACCATATCTTCTTGGCTTTCGCGCTTGCCAATGTTGTGCCATCAGGTGAAAACGCAAGTGCCCTGATTCCTTCAGGAAATTTAGCATCTCCTTTAAGAATAGTAAGCATCTCACCAGTATGTGCAGCCCATAACCGAATCGTTCCATCATCGCTACCGCTCGCGAACGTTTTACCATCCGGTGAAAACACAACGGAATTAACGTCATCTCGGTGTTCGTCAAGTAGACCTTTAAGTTTTCCTGTCTGTATATCCCACAACCGAACCGTGTTATCCTCACTTCCACTCACAAGGGTTTTTCCGTCCACTGAGAACGAAAGGGCGAAGGTCCAATTCGTGTGTCCAAAGAGAGTATCTCGAAGTTGCCGATTTGCTACGCTCCATAACCGAATCGGATAGTCGGGGCCTCCGCCACTACTGGCAAGGACTGTCCCATCTGATGAAAACGCAAGGGCTAAAATCTCCTCGTATCCGTCAAGGGTGCCACGGAGTTCCCCTGTATCCGTATCCCATAACCGAATGATATGGTTTGGCGAATAGCCGCTACTGGCTAAGGTGCTGCCATCCGGCGAGAATGCGATCGCCTCAACGTAATCCGGAACTTCAGAGAGAAGGTTAAGTTCGACATCGGTAGATGTGTCATAGAGCCACACCCCTATAGAAGTCGCTACGGCAAGTCGAGTGCCATCTGGAGAATACTTGACATCATTTAGATACCCTTTGCCAAAGCGCGCAATCGCACCCGCCGGTAGTCCGAGCCGCGTGTAATTCTGCGCGAAACTGTTTGGCAAAAAGCATATAGAAATCAGCAACAACGCGAAAATAAAAGATGTTTTCTGTTTCACACGTGGAGTGCCTCCTTTTCAAGTGATGAACGCTTATCATAACGGATGCAATTTATATGCCAACACCCGAACCGCTGAATATACTACTATTTCCAACTTCAAAACAGAGAACCTGCACAAAAATGGGCAATCCCACTTTCACGCTGCACGGTATAGGGCATCTACACGCCACAAATGCATAATATGTTTGACAAAGTCCGACCAATGTGCTAAATTGACCACCAACGCCTATTGAGACTATTTCACAGTTAAATTTGAAACCTGTAGATAATAGGAGAGTCAACGTATGAGCGATCTACAGTTGCAACAGTATCTTTTTGATGTACAAGGCTACCTCGTCATCGAAAATGTCTTGAATCCAGACGAACTCGCAGCCCTCAATGAACGGATTGACGCGCAACAGCTGCCCACACCCGGAAAGGTCCAAAGATTTGGGAGCGCACCAGATGGCTCCGGTTTTCTGCAGTGGGGGAAACCGTTTTGCAATCTGCTTGACCATCCGAAGATTATGCCGATACTCCAATTCCGGTTAGGTGACTGCTTTCGGCTCGACCGGATTTATGGCATGTATATGGAGAATGGTATGCCGAGAGGTGGGCTGCACGCCGACTACGGTGCGACATCGCCGACAGCCAAAGCACACCCGGGTGAATACTATTCATTCCGAGATAACGAGATTCACAACGGGTTCGTCGTTGTGACATGGAACCTCGCGGATACCGGACCGGAACACGGGGGATTTTGCTGTATTCCGGGCAGCCATAAAAGCAATTATAAATTGCCACAACAGATAGCGGCTTCACCCGAAAATGCGCATTGTGTCGTTATTCCGAAAGCACCCGCGGGTTCAGCAATTCTATTTACCGAGGCATTGACACACGGCACCGCGTCCCCGGCGGAATGCGGTCCCATCGGCGGACCTGCCTGCCGTGTTTTAT
>JAPPDN010000736.1 GCA_028824575.1 Candidatus Poribacteria bacterium
AGACCTCGGCATGCAACCTATATCTCATTTACCTTCGTCGAAACCTGGACACCCCCAAAATGGTAATCAGTGGTCAGTCATCAGCCATCAGTCAGAGAATTTTGTGGCAGTAACGTATATTTTCCATCCTACACACCAACGCCTAAAAGGGTTGTAAAACCGATAATCGTTCTGCGACTGGCGATTTTTTAGAACGTTGTTAATTGTATGCCCGTATCTCATTTGCGGTTGCTTCACGTTCAATCTTATCGCGTTTATCGTAAAGCCGCTTCCCCATCGCAACAGCCAATTCCAACTTGACTCTGCCGTTGCTGAAATACGCGCGCGTCGGAACGATCGTCATCCCCTTTGAACGGATTGAACGTTCAAGTTTCGTGATCTCTCGACGATTTAGCAGGAGTTTGCGCTTGCGTTTCGGTTCATGGTTGGCGATATTTCCGTGTTCATACGGACCGATGTGCGCATCAATCAGAAATACCTCTCCGTCAGTTACTTGTGCGTAACTGTCTGTTAGGTTAAGCCGTCCTGCGCGAATCGCCTTCACTTCAGTGCCTTGCAAAACGACACCCGCTTCATACCGGTCACGTAAGTGATAGTCATATCGCGCTTTGCGATTAAGGGTAATCATTGGGGTTGCAGAATCTTTGGCACTTTTCATAATGATTTTAAGTATACCATAGAATTAATGTACATGCAAGAAAAAACAGTTGGTTGTTAGTCGCCAGCAGTCAGTACTCAGTTATCAGTTGCAGAGACATAAGTAAATAACGAGGATTCGCCTAAAACGTTGACCTAAACAGATTCCTGTGGAAAAATTGAAGTTTTTTCTTAAAAAGGGATTTTAGTTGAAAACTGAAAGTATATCTGATAAACTATATTATAGATACCGCGTTGTTGGAAGCACCAAAGCACGGTGCTTCGATTGCGCTTCAAAACTGAGAAAGGGGTTTCTTGATGCCAGAACTTTACGATACACGTGCACCGAATCCACCTTCACGTGCGATCTTGGTCGGCGTAAAATTACGAAATACGCCGATGCACGAAACAGAAGAATCGTTACAAGAACTCCGGCAACTCGCAGAGACTGCCGGCATTGAAGTCGTCTGTGAGACGATCCAATCCCGTAACACGCCAAACCCGACCTACTTCGTCGGTGAAGGAAAGGTTGAAGAACTCAAACCGCTTATTGAAGAACTCAACGCGGACGCAATCATCTTTGACGAAGAACTGTCGCCAGGACAAAACCGGAACCTTGAGCAAACACTTGATGTTGCTACAATTGACCGGACGGGACTTATCCTTCAGGTGTTCGCGCAACGGGCACTGACTAAAGAGGCACGGTTACAAGTAGCCTTGGCACAACTCGAGTACGCGCTGCCACGTCTCACTCGGATGTGGACACACCTCTCACGACTCGCGACAGGCGGTGGCGGTGGTAGACACCTTCGGGGTCCCGGCGAAACACAACTCGAAATGGACAGACGCTGGGTCCGTAGAAACATTGGACAGGTTAGAAAGGCACTTCAAGCGGTTGAAAAGCAACGCACTGTTCAACGGAGAAACCGCTCCGAAAAAGTTAAAGTGTCTCTCGTTGGCTATACCAATGCCGGAAAATCGACCCTCTTCAACCGTTTGACAGGTGAGAGTGTTTTGGTTGAAGACAAACTATTCGCAACTTTAGATTCAACCACACGGAAGGTGAATTTGCCACAAAAACAGCAGATTCTCCTGAGCGACACCGTCGGATTCATCAAGAAACTGCCACACCAGTTAGTTGCGGCATTCAAGGCGACACTCGAAGAGGTCGCGGAAGCCGACCTTCTGCTTCACGTCGTTGACGTGAGTCACCCAGAGGCAGAAGCGCAAATCGCTGCCGTAAACGAAGTCTTGGATGAATTGGATGCTACCGATATTCCGACGTTTATGGTTTTTAATAAAATTGACCAGATTACAACGGAGGACGACCTACACATCTTACGGTGCCAACACCCAGATGGGTTTATAGTCTCCGCGCAACGCGGGGACGGTGTTGAGACATTAATGGATACACTATCAAAGCGTTTTGCCGAACTCGGTCCGAGCCTCTCTTTCAGTATTCCATACACGGAAGGAAAAACGCTCGATTTACTCTATAAACACGGCACCGTGCTTAACACCGAATACACAGACGAAGCGATTCACGTTGAGGCACGTCTGCCGGACCGCCACCTCAAATCAGTCTCCGAATTTTTGGTCTCTTCCGAAGGATAGAAAATAAAGATGCCGTGGCTTGACCAGACTGACATCGGACACGACCTGCAAATCTGTCCGGATTGTGACAGGGAATATGAGGTACTTGACCAGTTTTTGGGCAACCCGTCGGAAGCACAAGCGCACAACTGGATTGATGCCGTGTTCAACGATGCGTATTACGTCGCTATCCGATGTCCGCAATGCCTCGAAATTCGGCATCTCTGTATACAATCTCTAACTGCTACACAGTTCCATAACGAAAAGGAAAAGCAATGAAGATAGGTGTTACCCAAATTATACTCGGAAACATGTCGTTAGATGATACACTCTCCCTCTGTCAAGATGCGGGATACGATGCCGTTGAACTCACATTCGGTGAAGGAAAAGATACCGACATCAATATGAGCGATGCAGAACTCCGAGACATTGCAGCGAAGTGCGAAGCGGCAGGTATCGAAATTGGGAGTATCACAGCAGGTTACGCCGACCGTGGTAACCTTCTCAGTCTGGATGCGACGCAGCGCGAAAAAGGCGCGACCTCTCTCGCTCGCGGTTTGCAAGTTGCGGGTGCACTCGGTGTCGGCGGGATTCTACTCCACCCCGGTCAACTCACCGCTGAGGGGACATATCAAGAAGTTTGGGATAACCTCGTCGGTATCCTGAAAGATTTAGCCCCTTCTGCAGAAGCACACAAGGTTGCAATCGGGCTTGAAAACGTCTGGAACAAATTCCTGCTCAGTCCTAAAGAGATGCGCGATATTGTAGATGAGATAGATAGTGAATGGGTAGGCACCTATCTTGATACCGCAAACATGATGGCTTACGGCTACCCGGAGCACTGGATCCGTGAACTCGCACACCGCATCAAACGGGTCCATTTCAAAGATTTCGCCCGCGGTGCACACCAGTTCGTTAATCTCTTAGATGGCGATACGGACTGGAAAGCAGTCATGGAAGCGTTTCGGTCAATCGGGTACGACGGTTACGTCATCCATGAAGTGGGTGGTGACAGGGCGACTCAGATTGACCTCGCGCAACGGATGCGTAAAATCGTTTCGATGTAACTACGAAAAGAGAAGGCGATGGTTCTAAGAGAAACCATCGCCTGATGCCGGAGGTCGGACTCGAACCGACATGGACCTAGGGCCCGCGGGATTTTGAG
>JAPPDN010001010.1 GCA_028824575.1 Candidatus Poribacteria bacterium
GACATCTGAGTTCAGAGGCTGATCTACAGTGGATGTCTCGCCGAAGTGCGAAGCGACCAGCACCAGATCGAGGATGTCTATCATTCCATCAGCATTGACATCAGCTGCCCTCAAAATCTCAATATCGGTATCTTCTTCGGCGTAGCTTGCTGTTAAAACGAACAGTGCTAAACTGAGTGTTAGCAATGAACAAATCAATTTTTTCATGGATTTCCTTCCTTATCCTTAAAATTCCTATTCAGTTTCTTCAATCTCTAAGATGCTGAGAATTTGCTGCACCAGTTTAGCACTGGGCATCGCGCCAATAAATCTACCTACAATCTCTCCATTTCTGAATACAATATAAGTAGGTGTTCCGCGAATTTGATATTCGACCGTTTTTTCGTGTTGGGTATTTACATCCAGCTTGGCGAAGGTGAAGGTATCCCGATATTCTAATGCTACTGCTGTGACCACAGGCTTCATCAGTATACAGTATATTCAGAACTCAGATTTGAATTCTACGACAATAGGGAGTTCGGAACCCAGGATAATGTCGTCAAAAGTCGCATCGGTAACTTCAAATGGGATACCAGATGTTTTGCCGAGGAAACTTGCAGCAAGCACTAAATCAAGAATGTTAACGATACCGTCCCTGTTGAGGTCCGGGTTGGGCACCTGATCTTCAGACGGAGTTGCACCAAAATGTGGGGCAATGAACGTCAAATCAAGGATGTTCACGAAGCCATCGGCGTTGACATCAGAGGCACTCCGAGCATCGAAATCCTCATCTTGTGTATAACCGTTGGTCAAACCGATCAGCGTCAAACTTACTGTTAGTAGCAAAACAGCAATTTTTTTCATGGATTATTTTTTCCGAAGGGGTTCCTGTTTATGAGCGATGCCATTCCTGTACCGCTTCCGGGATCGCCTGAAGATTTTCAATAGTGGTTTGAAGTGGAATCGCACACTCCGGTCCAATAAGTGGGACACCAGCATCAAGGTTTTTTACCACTTCTGCTTTAACGTCTTCCGGTTCTTTAGCAAACAGTGTTTCAGGATTGTTAATGTTCCCGATAAGCGCAATCCGTTCTTTCACGATGTCCATGGATTCTTGCGGGTCGTTTTTGGAATCATAATGGAAAGCTGCCATACCGGTTTGTGCGATGTACTCCATTCTGTCAACCGTACGTCCGCAGATATGCAGTATGAGAGGGATCGGAATCCGGTCAACGAATTCGATGTGCAAGTCGCGGAGATAACGTTGATAGTATTCACCGCTGACAAGGTCGCCTGTGGCGTGGTCTGGAAGCGTGAGCGCATCGGCACCCGCCTCAATTTGTGCGACACCGAATTGCACAGTGGCTTCCTTCATCCGATCAAGTGCGAGTTTCGTTTTCCCTGGATCATCAAGCGACAACAATAGGAAAGGTTCAACGCCGAAACAGTGATAGCCGAGCGACCAGGGGCCCATCGTTTTTCCGATAACGGCAACCTCATCCCCGTATTCTTTCTTTAAGATTTTAATCGCCTCCAGCACACATCGGGTGTCTGGATGTGTTAGAAAATCGTCTGGAATAACGATGTCATCGACATCTTCCCAGATCGGTTCCCGCATTCTAACAGTGGGCCAGTTATCTTTCTGTTCCCACTGAATCTTACAGCCGAGTGCACTGGATTCTTGGATAATCGTGAAGACGGGCATGATAGTGTCAAAGCCGAGTTCGGTGTATCCTGTAGCGGCGAGACGTGCCATCAGTTCCGGCTCTCGATTTGCTTGTGGGAATGGCGCGTTCACGAGGTCCATGAGTTCGACGGTTGCGACGGAGGTCGGATTACAGATAGGGGTTCGGTCGGTCGGTTCGTTGCGAAGCGCGGCGAGTACACGTTCACGACCGGTCATTGCCTTTTGCATCTTAGGTTTCCTTTATGTCTGTTGGCTCGGTGCGGCGAGTACACCGCGTGCAGCTTCCATTTCTTCTTCACGCAAGACGATTCTAACATTGGGCGCGCGCGTCAGCAGGAGTCCAATCAGTGCGTCGTGAGACTGCGCACAAGCAAAAGCGACAGTGTCTTTATTATCGGTTTCGATGCTTTCCATTTCACCCAATTTCATCAAGCCACCCGCAATCGCTGAAGTCCGCCGGGCTGCACCTCTCCCTTCGCTTTCTGCTCTAACCCGGTAGACGCCTTTTCCGTTTGAATCCACTGTAATAGTGAGTTTCGATTTCTTATCGAGTATGTTGAGCGGACGTGGTTCAACGAGGGTGTCTGATGTGAGTTTACAGGCTTCCAAAAAGACACGGCGACACGCGGCTTCGTGTGCACTATTACAAGCGAAATAGAGCAAACCGTCAGGAGTTCTCAGCATTCCACCGAGTGTCTGCATCGCCTTTATCACGCTTTCGATTCTCTCGGCGGCACCTGAAATCTGACTGTAGGTATGCACTAAGAAAACAGGGAAATCTTTACCTGTCTTTGCGTCAACTGTCTGTTGGCGATAGAGTCCGATAGTGATGTCGTGGAAATGTGGATCAATGGGTATGAGTTCAATACGTCTGCCGATATCAACAACGCGTCGCATAAGTGTCCCCTTACACCGTTAGTGGCGCGCTAATCGTCCGCCATAGTGCTTTTCATAAATGTACTTATAAGCCTGTTCGGAGAGTCTACGTAAGATATAAGCGCGACGGTTCTTCCAATCATAAAAGGATTGCCACCGATTTCTGCGGTTTGTCTTCGTCCTGTCCTCCATCAATCCGATGAAGATGTAAGGTCTTGCCCTACCTTGCGGGTCTCGAAGAACCAATACACCACCGTCACCTACTAATCCGTAGACGGTTCCAGTTTTGTTGTAAACTTCCACTGAAGTCGGGATGTAGGTCTGTTTATAGATATAATCCCCATTTTTGAGCTTGAAGTACCACTTCATTTTTTCGGAAAAGGGGAGTTTCCCTTGCCACAGCCGCAAGAAAAATGTGCTTAGGTCGCGTGCGGATGTCATGTTTCTATAAGTCCGCCCGCCATACGGGATATATTCCACAATCCGAGTCTGCTTAAAGTACGGATAATTGCTGCGCAGTATCTTATTCACTCGCGCTGGGCCACCGAGCAATCGAATGAAGTAGTTAGTTGACGAATTTGAACTCCACTGGATCATATTCGTCAGATTACGTTTGTTTACAGTAGTATGTTTTTGCCGTCCGTATTTGACTTCGTGGAAATAGGCGAGCATCACAAAATTCTTAATGAGTGAAGCTGCCATCATCTGCCGATCTTCGTTGATTGACACTAATTTTTTATTTTTTGAAATATCGTAGACAACGAAGCTAGTGCGGTCGGTTGATAACAAGATATTTCGTCTGCGCCGGCATGAGCTATAACCTTTAACGTCACCCTCCAGAGGTGACTCA
>JAPPDN010000768.1 GCA_028824575.1 Candidatus Poribacteria bacterium
TTCCGGGCCCGGCATGAAAACTGCTGCGATCCAGATCCGGGATGACCTCTCTATCGGTAACATTCGTAAGGATATCGCACGTCTGTCAAGTCTTGAGACGCGTGTGACAGGCTACCCGCAAGCCGCAAGTGGAAGTAAATACATCTTTGACCGATTCGTCGAAATCGGTTTGCAAAATGTGGAAAGTCGCGAATTTCCGGTTACTGTCCCCTTTGACCACGGCGACAGTGTCATTGAGGTGCTCTCGCCTGAGGCTACTGTTCTACACACCTTTGAACTCACACCGCTCTGGCCCAACCTTGTACGCACTTCACTCTTAGCAGATGGAATTAAACACACCGTATTAGCAGAAGAAACACTGCAAGACATCGCTGAAAGTTACCAAGTTCAGGAAGCAACTATCCTCGCAGATAGCCGAAACAAATTTCTGGCGACCCCTGTCGTTGAAGGGAGTACCGTATTTATTCCGACAGGCGGTTTATCCGGTCCGCTCCTTTACGCCGGTGATGGTCAACTCGCCGATTTCAACGGTACCAACATCGGTGGATTCTGGTATGAGCTCCAAGATGGCGATACTCTCACAACGCTCGCTCGACGCTATCGAATCACTGAAGCCAGTATCACCGACGATATACTTAATGAACATCTACAAAAAGCGTCTGACGGCATTGATAACGATGAGGATGGCACTATTGATGAATATGGTGAGATCCCGTTGCTCTCTGAAATTCGAGGATGGGCAACTGATGGTATTGACAACGATGCCGATGGTTGGACAGATGAAGTGCCTGGCGACGCTACCGATGGCATTGATAACAACAACGATGGACAAATTGACGAGTCCGGTGAGTTCGTCGCCGCCAGCGAGTCAAATATCTTCATCCCGAAAGGCGCGATCGTACTCCTCGACTTTAACTCCGTTACCCGTTACATCAACGCTGCAATGCTCGGCGGCACTGCTGTCATTTTTATTGAACCCGAGACCACCATCCGAGGGGAAGCAGAAAACAAGTTTGGCACCGTCCCCGCCAACATCCCGCGATTTTGGATTTCTAAAGAAGATGCCGACGTTCTCACACATTTACTTCAAGAACACCACGCGCAAGGCACTGAGGTGAATGTCCGGGTCAGAGGTAAGATGACTTGGGAACGTCGCGTCGGGCAGAATATACGTGGCTTTTTGGAAGGTGGAGACCCGACGCTACGCGATGAACTCGTCGTTATCACCGCTTATTACGATTCCATGTCTGTGGTGCCAGCAATGGCTCCTGGCGCAGATCCGACTTGCGGTGTCGCAACCCTCATGGAACTCGCGCGCCTCTTTAGTCAACCCCAGTATCGTCCGGGGTACTCCGTCCTCTTTGTCGCAGTTGACGGGCATTTCCAAGGGCTTGCCGGTATGCGCGCCTTCATGGAAGGCATCGGACAGGATATTGTCGGTGCGGCTACAGACTCACCCGGTACACCGACAATGCACGGACTCCGCCGTGGGCTCTCTACAGATATCATCGAATTTGAAGAGTTGGGCAGAAGGCTGCTCTTCTCTATTGACCGAAGCGTTCTCGTCGATCTCCCCGCCGGTTTCTACCACGGTATACACAACGTAAAGGCGGATTTGGACTCGCTCGGAACAACACTTGACGGTTTGGCAGAAACTCGCTCTGAGATCGAAAATCTCACTGAGCAACAGCGAGACTTTTCAGAACGGCAGAAGAAGCAAGCTGATAGAAATCGAAAGCGCGAGAAGCAAGGGTTTACTGGCGAAGAGAAAAGCCGGTTGTTGGCAAATCTCGCTCGCTCCAAGAAAGAGGCTTTACAAACAACACACTTCCTCCGAGATGTCGTTGAAAGGTTAGCTGAAGTACGCACCGTAGCACTCGACACAAGTCGAGAAGCGCAGCACGAATTAATTACGACGCTCGCACTGCCGATAGCCCGCCTTGATGTATGGGCGGTGGATAAACTCACTCAGGCTGTAGAAACTGGGGCTATTGCCGAATATGCCAGACACCCAAATGACGCATATCTGATACCCAAAGAACAGGGTTCAGGCTGGTATATCCCTGTTCCTGAAGACCTCCCCGAAAATCTTGTCTCTGATATTGAGGTGCTTAACAAAACCCTCGCAGACTGGGAAATGAGCGACAAACGTAAATTTGCACTGATGTGGACCCCTGAAAAAATACTTGACCGACATCTCGATTTACACTCACTCAATAAAGCGAAAGACGCACGCGGCGTTTTGCGAGATGCTACCGACACCCAAGCCGTCGCAATCCAGGACGAAACCCAACTACTTGAAAAGGTCCTCGCACAAATCCCTGACAGCCAACCTGTTGAAGATGGAATTAAGGCAAGCATTCGGAAACTCAAGGAAACAGTATTGTCGCAAGACCCGAGTCAATTGATTTACGGTGGACAGTTCTTATCGAAAGCCGGTGTAGAACGACTAAACACTATTGATACGCAACTTCGACAACGTTTAGCCGAATCCGAGGACTCCGTTGACCTCGGTATACTAACAGCTGATCTGCTCAAGGACAAACAGGGTATCTTTGAAATAGCACTTCGGAACGCTCGGTTGGAGCGGACACGTATTGAAAATTTACTCGCAACTGCCGGAACACTGGGACGCGAATATTTGGCTGAAGAACGCCTCATTTTAGAAAACTATCTATCAGACGCTGAGGTGGACCAGGCGCTGAAACTCCGTTTACGTATCGCATCCTATATTAATGAAACAGAACTATTGGCGGTTGTCAAAAAACGCGCAGATACGGACATTATAGCACTCGAAAATCTTATCGAGCGTCTCCCGACGTTGTATGCAGATTTCGACGAGGAGACGAAGACACTCCTACGTGATAACATGCTAACCCTCCGAAATGCCCGTTTCCGCAACATCCAGAGTCGTGTTGAAAAGATGTTGCGGATTGATACAAGTGAGTACAATCGGAAACTCGGGCAAATTGAAGCAGCGATCGCCCTCCAAGACTTGTTCAACCGCTATTATACCTCACTCTATGTTAGTATTGATCTTTCGTCTCAATCGGATCAGTTCGGTGTATTCAATAAGGGGTGGTTCTACGACCAACAACCCGAATTCGTGCTGCGTCGTGAGTTTGCCAGTATTGGTAATAAACTTGCCACCTACGCGCAAGATGCCGACTTCGGTGTCCGTATCCGAAAACTTTGGCAATGGACAGATGACCAGATCCGACAAGCGGTTATGGCACGCCAATGGACCGTCGCAAATGGGATTTCCGACAAAACCGCTCTTGAAGGAAAGACCCTTGAAACGTTACTCAGCTCGCACTTCAGCAAACTCACTGGACTCAGCGGTGTGAGCCGACTGATGAAGATGCAGTTTGAACAGTGGCGCAATCAA
>JAPPDN010000599.1 GCA_028824575.1 Candidatus Poribacteria bacterium
CACGACCACAAGGCCTCACCATACAAGGACATGCCCCCAGCTTATTTATGGGAGCAGGAGCGGGCACAGCCACCGTTTCGGTGCGCGACGCCAAACGCCTACCAGTCGTAGAAGCACTAGTCGGTCACTTCTACTACCTAGTAGACGAAGATGCAAATGATGCGTTTGATGACGACGGCAAATGCAACTTGAACTCCGATGACCTAGACAATCCAGTTAAGCCAAATTGCAACATAGGGGTTGAATTCACAGGATTAGAAGGCAACCTGGTTGTGGACCTAAACGACGGCATTGACGACGAAGATGGCACTGTCATGGTCTACTTCTGGAACGGCCAAGACGGAGCAACATTCGACAAAGACGAAAATACACACACTATTGAAGAAATTACCGTTTCAAAGGCCGCCACCAGATTGCATGTTACTTCATCGCACGGCGGCGACTCAACGGGAGGCGATGACAACACCCTAGGTACTATGGATGATGGCTCGGATCCGGAGGGAGAAATAGCTGAATTCGGCGAAACCGCCACCGTCACCATCCAACTACAAGACGGCGAAGGAGACAACGCCAAACCCGTAGCCGACAAGGATGTGAAAGTCAGGGTTCAAATATTCAAAGACCTTGACGGTTCCACTGAGTCGTCAAATTCAATTGAGGAAACCGACGAATCAGGAAAAATTGAGTTCTCCTTCACCAAAGAAGACCCCGACACTGATAAAGGCAACACTGGTCATGTGATAGTGGCTGTTTATTATACAGAAGCAATCGGTACCCATTCTCCCAATGATCGGGCTGGCTCTATAAGGATTGATTGGGCGGATCAGGACGAAGTTGCTACCTCCATTGATCTCACCAGCAAAACGAAGTATGTCAAACTGCCTGATGAACCTAACAAAACACTTAGTGTCAGGGTTGAAGCAGAAGTATTGGACCAATATGGCGATCCGGCGGACAATGAGGTCTTCTTGTTATCCAACTACCCCAATTCCCATCGACCCAGTTCTCTAACACAAGGTTTCCCGGTGGTTTACACAACCGGCGACTCTGAAACGGGCGCTGTTCAGTCATTTGGAGTCTATTGGGTGACCAGTTTGGTTGGTACCAATGCGGATACTCCTGCTCCAGATAATGACACAATCAAGGGCAAGGGCATCACTGGTGATACCCGTGGAACAGCTGCACCAAATACAACAACTCCAGCCTTGACGGTGTACTGGGCTGTCGAAGAATCAGCTATTGCCCCACAAACCGATCTAACTATTGTTGCTGCCAATACAGATGAAAACACTATTGTTGTCTCTAGCAGTCCTACCGATGTCAAGTACGCCGATTATGACAGTGGTGACCAATTCAGTATCACTGATTCAGATGGCACCCGTGCTGTATTGATGGACACGTTTGAAGAAGAACTTGATACTGAACATTCAATTGATTGGACCGTCAGTGACAACGGGGTATCCACCTTTACCTTGGATATAACGTAAAAGTTCCGTTCAACCAAAAAAGCGAAGGAAGGGGACCCGAAAGTCGGGTCCCCTTCCCTTTTGTTGTGGAGCGGATTCGTAAGCCGTATAAACCCGGATTCGTAAGCCGTATAAACCCCATTAGCCCCTCGCCGGTGGGTCGGTGACAAACAGCCCACTTCCTCTTTCTGATTTCTGACCTTTAACCCCCTTGCCTCCCTCTACTTCTTTGCTGAGAGAGCGTTGGGGATACTCGGGGGCTGGCCCCGAGGGGAAGTGCCGTTTCTCCGCCGTTTCTCCGCCTAAGAACCCAGCAGCTGCTTGGACGACCCCCACTCCAACAACCTTTCTTGGAAACAAAGGAAGGGGACCCGGTTTCGGGTCCCCTTCCCCATGGTCTTTTTGTGAAACTGACTCTTTAAGCGTTTGTCAAGGTAAAGGAGGAGACTCCATCATCGTTCAATGCCCACGAAATGGTATCGCCAACGCTGAGGTCTTCTTCAAACTTGTCCATTCGGACAGCGCCGCCGCCGTCTCCAGTAATTGTGAATTGGTCGTCGCTGTCGTAAACGGCGTAATAAGCGCTATCGGCGGTGGCTGAAACAATGATGACGTTTTCATCTTTATCTAGAAAATCAATTTCGCCATCGTTATCGTCGGATGCTTTGACAGCCCAGTACACCGTCACGCCGTCATCTGCATTAGCGTCTATGTTTGCATCCGTAGCCGTTCCCCTATTTATTGCCTCTGACGAAAGACCGGCTTTAACAATATCATCATCAACAACATCATCAGTGTCGTCACCTGGACCGCTTATGAACCAGGCTCCAAAACTTTGGGCAGCACCAGCTTCAGCGGCGATGGTCTTCACCATATAGGTCACATGGAATAGGGATAGAAGTTTGTCCGAGTGCTTACCACCAGCAGTTGACAGTAGGGTTACTGCTTGCTTGATCGGATCACCGTACTGGTCATATACCCGGGATGAAATGGTAACTCTTGCGGATTTGCCTTCATCAGGCAGTTTGACATAGTCGCGGGTGCTGGAGAGTTTGATGGTGGTTGCCTTAGCCTCAGCGTCTGACCACATAATTGACTTGGTATCAGGAACAGCCAGAGGAGTCCGTTCAACACCACCCAAGGTTTGAGAATCCCCGTTTTCAACATAACTAACGGTCACTATCACTGTTCCGGTATTGTCCGCATCCGGGTCCGGGTCTTTCAGGGTGAAGGGCAGCACGATTTTGCCGTCTTCGTCCGTTTCATGGATTGAGGTGGAGTTCTCCATGTTTCCGTCATTGTCGTTTTTCACAACGTTAACCTTTACTTCAACGCCGGATTCGGCTACGGGTTTGGCGTCAGCTATAGCGGCATAATTGTTAGCTGGATCAGCACCGTCGACTAGTTGGATGGTGACTGTGGCAGTCTCGCCGTACTTAGCCAGATTATCCGTGTTGTTGTGGGATGCTTCCACCTTTAGGGCGGCGGCTGCTTTGGAGACGGTGATGGCGTAGCTTTGGTGTTCTGATTCGTTGAGGTCGAAGTCGCCTTCTTCTCCGGTCCAGAAGTAGACCATGACGTCACCGACTTCACTACTGATTTCTGTTCCAAGGGGCCAGTCGAAGTTGCCACCCTCTTCGGTTATTTCACCGTCTAGGCTGCATCCGCCTAGGACAGGTCCATCCTCGGTGGTGCTTTCATCTGCATCGTCTTCCCGGCATTTTCCTTCGTCGTCGCCTTCGTCTTCAAAGGGGGCGTTGTCGTCGTCTACTACATAGTAGAAAGAATCAACTAGTGCTTCTTCTATGGGCAAGAAGTTGGAATCACGAAGCGAGATAGTGGGGTCGGCGGGGTCGGCTCCCATAAATAAGCTGGGGGCATGTCCTTGTATGGTGAGGCCTTGTGGTCGTG
>JAPPDN010000288.1 GCA_028824575.1 Candidatus Poribacteria bacterium
TGGAAACCGCCTCCTTGATGAGATGGGACTCACAGAACGTGATAAAGACGGTTATAGACTGCGTCCAGATGGCAAACGGATTGAGATGCTCATGGACGTGCCGAGTTCCAACCTCAACAGCCAAGAGAATGACATTGGGCTAATTATTCAAGAAGGATGGGAACAACTCGGCTTAGAAACCTTGCTCTACACGCCACCCGGTGCCGAATTGAGTCTTCGTCGGACGCTCGGTAAATTCACAATCAGCATGCACGGTGAAGCAGAGATGGATCTCTTTACGTATCCCGACTGGGTGTTTCCGACGCTCGCGAAGTACTGGCACCCGAAGGTCGGGAAATGGTATGAAACAGGTGGTGAAAAGGGGGAACCGCCCACTGGGCCGCTAAAGAAACTGCTTGACTTATACGATGCGATTAAGCGCGAACCTGATGAGAAACAGCGACATCAATACGTTCGGGATGCAGTCAGGATCCACATTGACGAGGGACCGTTTCACCTCGGTTCCGCAGCACGTTCGCCTTCGCTCTTGGTCGTCTCGAACCATTTCCACAACGTGCCAAACGATGGCATTTTAGGTCCGTGGGCAATTGTTACACCAGCGACCCATTATCCCGAACAGTGTTGGATAGCTAAGGAATAGTTATCAGTTGCCGGTTCGGCTAACCTGTAGAAAAGGTTAGCCTTTCAGTTGTCAGTTAAGAGGGACTTTCTACATATCAAACGGATTCCATTATATGAATGCCTTAACTGAAAACTGTTAACTGAAAACTGACAACTAATAAAAGGAGACACACCCATAGTTACCTATATCATTCGCCGATGTTTCATCGCTGTTCCGACGCTTTTGGCGATTTCTATCATCTCTTTCATTATTATCCAACTCCCGCAAGGCGATTATCTCGACCGTGAAATCCAACGGTTAGAGGAGGAGTTCGGCGATAGCAGTTCGCTTGCACAAGTCGAGGAATTGCGGGAACGCTATGGGCTGAACGCGCCGTTGTGGAAGCGTTATCTCATTTGGATAAGTGGTTTTGTGCGCGGTAATTTCGGTGAGTCGTTTGAGTATAAACGCGAAGTCGATGAGCTGATATGGGATCGGATCGCTTTTACGCTCCTTATTTCCGTCGGATCGCTCATCTTTACCTACGTTGTCGCTATCCCCCTCGGTATCTATTCCGCAACACACCAATATAAATGGTCAGATAACTTTTTAACCTTCCTTAGTTTTGTCGGGATGTCGATACCGGCGTTTCTCTTGGCACTCTCGTTGATGGTGTTCGCGTTTGACATCTTCGGTGTCCCCCTATTTGGGTTATTCTCGGCTTACTATGAAGGCGCGCCCTGGACATGGGGCAAACTGGGCGACCTTTTCAAACATCTCTGGATTCCAGTGATTGTCGTTGGTATTAACGGGACCGCGAGTTTAATGCGTATCATGCGTGGCAACTTGCTTGATGTGTTAGGGCAGCCGTTTGTTCAAACAGCACGTGCAAAAGGGCTTAAAGAAACCGTTGTGGTTGGGAAACATGCCGTGCGGATAGCGATTAATCCGCTTATCAGTATTTTAGGGATGAGTCTACCAGGTATCCTTTCCGGTTCAGCGATTGTCTCAATTGTGTTGGGATTGCCGACGGTCGGACCGATTCTCTTACGCAGTCTACTGAATGAGGATATCTATCTTGCTGGCACGCTGATTATGATGCTGAGCCTTCTTCTGGTTATCGGTAACCTGCTTGCTGATATAGCCTTAGCGTGGGTTGATCCAAGGATTCGCTATGAATGATTTTTTATATTACCTTACGGTTGAATGAAGTAGATTTAGCACTTAACGTGCTATTGTGTAATTCGCTCTCCATTTTGCGGCGTACTTGAAGAAATCCGCAGAAACACCCAAGCAAAGACTCCAAGCAAAAACCCCATAAGCGATCTGCTTGATTACGAACTACGTTTTTGGTTCTTTTCATTGGAGTAGAAACCTAATAGTTAAAAAATATGAAATTTACAATCGAGACAACAGAAGAAATTGAGGGTGCAGGCGACCCTTGGACAAATGGAGGGCAGCTGAGTTACCGCCAACTGATATGGCGGCGGTTCCGCAAGAATCGGATGGGTGTCATCGCGGGTGCCCTTTTGCTGATTTTTTATATCCTTGCCATCGGTGCTGACTTCTTCGCGCCCTATCACTACAACGAGATCAACATGCGACTGCGGCACGTCCCACCGCAACGTCTCCATTTCTCATTCTCATACGGCTTCTATGTCTATGGCTTGAAATCGGTGCGTAACCCAGAAAGCCTTGAGTTAGAATTCACTAAAGATATAACGCGATGGTATCCCGTTAAATTCCTTTTCAAAGATGCCGACGGCAGGCGACATCTCTTCAGCTCCGCGGGGCCCATGTTCCTATTAGGCACCGACCGGATGGGACGCGATCTACTTTCACGGATCATGTACGGGGCGCGCGTGTCGATGACACTCGGCTTAGTCGGTGTCTTTTTGAGCATCGTTCTCGGTTCTATCCTCGGCACTGTATCCGGATACTGGGGCGGATGGGTCGATAATCTGATCCAACGTATTATTGAGGTCCTCTCAGCATTTCCAGATATCCCGTTATGGATGGCACTCGGTGCCGCACTTCCACCGGGTTGGTCGAGTATCCAAATCTATTTCGGGATTACGATTATTTTGTCGATTATCCGTTGGGGTGGATTGGCACGGCAGGTGCGTGGAAAGGTCTTGGCGTATCGGGAGAGTGATTTTGTTATGGCGGCGCGTGCAGCAGGCGCAGGCCACTGGCATATCATCACAAAGCACCTGCTACCGGGATGCTATAGTCATATCATTGTTATCGCGACACTCGCGATCCCCGGCATGATCTTAGGGGAGACCGCGCTCAGTTTCTTAGGCTTGGGTATCCGCCCCCCAATGACGAGTTGGGGTGTGCTGTTAGAAGAGGCACAGCGCGTGACTGTTCTGCTTCACTATCCGTGGCTTATTTTCCCAGCGGTGCCTGTGCTTGTTGTTGTCATCGCTTTTAACTTCTTAGGAGATGCCCTCCGCGACGCTGCAGACCCGTATTCAGATTAACAGGACTGACGCGTATTAGAGATAGTCAAGGCGGGAAGCATGGAAGAAACGGAAGAATGGTGGGACATCCGTCTATGCTTCCAACCTTCCTATCTTCCAATTCTGCAAGATTATGAAAATTCTCAATTGACACTATGGAGAAGAATATGCCAACAGATACAGACCTCGGATTCTTCGCAACAGATGTTTCGTTCACAGACAAATCCGCAATCGTGACAGGTTCCAGCCGCGGTATCGGACGCGCAATCGCTATTGAATTAGCACGTCAAGGTGCCGACGTACTCATCAAC
>JAPPDN010000198.1 GCA_028824575.1 Candidatus Poribacteria bacterium
CAGTCGCGTGTTGGATACGGCAGTAAGTTAGGCGGCTATTCGGACTTGTGGCTTCAATCCGAATTCCTGCCCAATCTCCGGCTCTTGGCGGATCTGAGATTGTGTTTTTTTGTATTTCAGTGCTCGGATTCCGTTGCTCCTGTGTCGAAAAAGGATCTGTTGCCAATGTGGAAGTGTGTGCGTCTGCTATTGGTGTTTGTTCGCTTTTCCGCTGCTTGCCTAAGGATCCGAAGACGATCATACGGTCTGGTGATCCTTCGGCATAGAGTTCACCGTGCACAATGAGTTCGCTTGGTGTATCCGTCGGTTCAAAACCGACAATGGCTCCTGAACGGATCGTCAACGTTATGCCTTCCGGCACAACAACGGGACCGGTGATATAGATTCGCCCGTCCCAGACCTCATTCTCAGTCAGTTCACCGGATTTCTCTATGATTTCTAAATTCGCACCCTCTATATCGAAATTGAACATTTCGCCTTGGCATCCGTATAACCCCGATAGGGCACAGATCAGGAAAATTAGAGCAATATAAGGAACGGATTTCTGGCGTTGTTGTTTGATCGTTGTTGTTTTCATATTATATTTTTACCATAGATGAGGATTCCTGTCAAGCGTGAAAAAAGTCAAAGAAGTCGCGATTCGGAGAGCACTTCTACAAGGACGAGTTTTACGTGAAAAATCTAAATTACCGGACGATTGAATGGTTCGGAAGACAAAGTCGTTGAGTCCTCCTGTAATTTCGATTTTCCGATCACCAGATGTTTCTTATATGAACGAATTTTTGGGCGCTATGTTTACTAACCGCTGACTGTATCTGGAAAAAAAGTTTGACATCGGCGGTAAAATTTGCTATAATTTTATAATTAGGGGTTAGTGTGTCTTTACGCGCTGCTTCACATTTAGATAACGTCGCAGATGATACATCGGCAATTGCACATTTTAGACGCTAAACGGAAATTATGAACATAACTCACACCTACAGAAAAAGGACGCAGAAACAATGTTTGAGAGTTTAAATGATAGGTTGCAAAGCACTTTCAAAAAACTCAAAGGGCAAGGGAAACTCACAGAGAACAATGTCTCTGATACCTTGCGTGAGGTGCGGCGTGCTTTTCTGGAGGCGGATGTTAACTAT
This sequence comes from Candidatus Poribacteria bacterium, assembly GCA_028824575.1. GTDB lineage: Bacteria > Poribacteria > WGA-4E > WGA-4E > WGA-3G > WGA-3G. The sequence continues at coordinate 1,137 of JAPPDN010000198.1, forward strand.
AAAGTCACACGTGAATTTATAGAGCGGATTAAGGGGCGTGCCCTCGGTCAAGAGGTCTTAGGGAGCCTTACGCCTGAGCTGCAGATTGCCCGAATTATCGGCGAAGAGTTGACCCAATTGATGGGCAATGAAGCGGAGAAGATTCAGATCGCTTCAAACGGTCCAACAGTGGTAATGCTTGTCGGCTTGCAAGGCGCAGGTAAAACGACCGTGGCAGCGAAATTAGCCCTTAGATTCCGCAAAGAGGGACGAAAACCGCTCCTCGTTGCCGCTGATGTATATCGACCCGCTGCGATTAAGCAGCTGCAAGTTCTCGGTGAACAGACGGAAACGCCGGTGTTTTCGATGGGAACAGAGGTTTCTCCAGTCGAGATCGCAGAGGCATCTGTCAAGGAGGCTTTGGCACACGGACATAACTGCGTTATTATTGACACTGCCGGACGTTTGCATGTCGATGATGAATTAATGGGCGAACTTCGGCAGATTAAAGAACAGGTCAACCCTTCTGAAATTTTGCTCATCGCTGACGCGATGACCGGACAAGATGCCGTAAATGTAGCAGAGAACTTCAACAATGACTTAGATATTGACGGCGTTATTCTGACGAAAATGGATGGTGACGCTCGCGGTGGTGCTGCACTTTCGATTCGGCACATCACAGAAAAGCCTATTAAATTCATCGGTGTCGGTGAAAAGATTGAGGCAGCGTCCTTAGAAGAATTTCATCCAGAACGGATGTCGTCCCGTATCCTCGGACAAGGTGATTTCCAAACCCTGCTTGAAAAGGCAGAGGAAGTATTCACCGAAGATCAGGCGAAGGAACTTGAACGTAAACTCGTAGAAAACAAAGGCCTCGATTTTGATGATTTTCTCACACAACTTGAGCAGCTGAAAAATATGGGACCTTTGGACCAGTTGATGGACCTGATGCCCTTTAAGAACCAGTTGCCCGTCAAAAACCTTACACCAGATGAAAGCCATTTGCAAACAGCAAAAGCGATCATTCAATCAATGACGCTTGAGGAACGCAAAAACCCCCGACTGTTAGACAGAAGTCGGAAACTCCGTATTTCCGAAGGTAGCGGCACGACCGTAAATCAGATAAACATGCTGGTTTCACAACTCCAGATGATGAATCGTATGTTAAATCAGCAAGCGGCGATGGCAATGCCACAAATGGGGGGATCTTTAAACAAGAAGATGGGGCAGAAGATAGGCGCCCTTCCGCGTCCGAAGCGGAAGGCAGCAAGAAAGCCCCGGAAGCGAAAACGCCGCAGATAGCGATAGGTGAACCTGAGTTAGGTCGCCTGTGTAGAAAAAAGAGCGGCACAGATACCATTAGGAGGTATTTTTTGGCAGTTAGAATTAGATTACAACGGCACGGTAGAAAGAAACGTCCTTTTTATCGACTTGTCGCAGCTGATGCACGTGCTCAGAGAGATGGCGTGTTTTTAGAACGTCTCGGTCATTACAATCCGTTAACGGATCCGGCAGATGTCGTCATTGATGAAGAGAAAGCCTTGAAATGGTTGAGGCGGGGCGCGCAGCCCTCGGATACGGCAAAGCGTTTACTCTCCAAAAGTGGAATTTTGATGAAATTTGAATACGAAAAATTGGGGAAACCGATGCCGGAAACTGAAAGTGCCGAACAAGTCGTAGAGACAGATGACACCGAACCTACCGAAGCACAAGAAACAGAATCTGAAACAGGAACCCTGCTTACTGAAGAAACATCCGACGCATCCACTGAGGAAGAAGAATAGCACCTGCTTGACAGGTTCCGAAAATATAGGCGGCGGACGTATCTACCGAAATCCGAAAGTGAACTATGTTCAAAGATTTGATTGAATACATCGTAAAAGCTCTCGTTGATTACCCTGATGAGGTGGTGGTTCGTGAAGTAACTGGCGAAACGGTGGTTATTATTGAACTGACTGTCACAGAAGAAGATTTGGGGAAAATCATCGGTAGATACGGACGAACACTGAAAGCGATTAGAAGTGTCCTCTATACCGCCGGATTGCAAGCAAATAAAAAGGTGATTCTTGAGCTGATTGACGAACCCCGATCGGATGCTGATGCGTAACAGGTGCGCTGCTTGCAGTTAACAGCAGGTATCGGGTTATTATAATTGGGTGTTGCTTGCAGACCCGGGTCAAAATGAAAATTGATGTCCTCGCCCTATTCCCAGAGATAATCGCACCGGCGTTAGAGACTGGAATACTTAAACG
>JAPPDN010000607.1:0-3002 GCA_028824575.1 Candidatus Poribacteria bacterium
CAAAAGTGATGGTGGGATAGTGCCTCTAACGTGGAGGCACTATCCACCTATCTTCTCATACTCTCCAAAAAACCCTCAATTCCTCCACTCCTAAAACTGCATCCATTAATGTGTAACAACGAAGATGCACGCTTTCCCCAACCTCAACATCCACAATGGAGGAACGAATGACTTTGAATTTATTATTTACTTCAGTAATATCAATAGTAGCAGAGAACGAAACGTATGTACCCAAAATCCGTGTAGATTTTGAAGATGAATCGCTATTAACCGAGCAGGAATCCCAAAACCTGAAAACCTGCGCAAAATTTGATAGCAATCGGTAAAGCACTACAAACGTACGAAAAGGAACATGCCAATTTCCCAGAATGGCTTTCTGAACTTCATCCAAAGTATTTGACAAACCCGGATGCCTTGATTTGTCCCGCAGATGAAGATCAAGGTGTGCCAATTTTGACCTATAACACCGATCCGAACCTACCTGTAAGCTACAATTACGATTATGATCCAGAATATTATCAACAATGGTTAAAACATGAACGACATATATACAAGGGTGCGAATCCAATTGTCCGATGTCCACACCACGCAAACCCCGATTCAGATTCTACCTTAATTTCAACACTTTATTTAAATCTCAGTTTTTCCAGTAATGTTTACCTATCAGATGCTTTTTGGCATAAGCATCCGATAAACATGTATGGCAGCCTTCAAGCAGCTATAGCAGGGTATGAAAGAGCACTTCAACTTGTGCCTGACGATCCAAGTTTCTTTACCCTTTATCCTGAACTTTTACGCCTCTATATGGAAGCAAAAGAAGAAAAAGACGTTGAAAACATCATCAAAAGTTTCAAGTCTGTCATGGAACCACATGGTGAGGATATCATGCGGTTTCGGGACTATTGGACGTTTGTTGAAATGCTTAAGATCGTCGGCAAGCATGAGGAAGCACTTCAACTTCTACAACACCTTGAAAAAACCGAACAGGAGAATCCTTTCATCCGAAGTATCTTCCGGGAAATCGCCATGATCTATGAAGAAAAAGGCAACGTTGAACTTGCGAGTACGTATTTTCTCAAGGCTGATGCCAGATTAGGGATGATTGGGAAGCCTGCACCTAACTTCTCAGAAACTGATATTGATGGTAATCCGATTTCCCTTAAAGACTATCATGGGAAAGTCGTTTTACTCGATTTTTGGACAACTACATGCGGTCCGTGTATCGCGGAAATGCCTAACATGAAAAAGGTCTACGATGCCTATGAAGATGTGGGATTTGATGTGATAGGGGTTAACATTGACACTTATGAAGCAGACCTACATGAATTTCTAAAAGTGTGCGACCTTCCTTGGCGACAGATCTTCGGCGGACGGGACAGTCCGCTAAAAAAACTGTATCGTGTTCGCGGTGTTCCATCACCGTGGCTTATGGATAAGGCAGGAAACGTAATTTCGTATCAAGCCAGAGGCGCAGCATTAAAAAAATTAGTGGCAGAAGCAGTGAAAAATAAATCATAGGGAGATGAGAAACGGTATTTTAGGCAAGTGGTGTTTGTTCAAAAACTGTATCCGCACCCACCTCAATTCGTACCGGGGCTAAATACGGGCGGATGGCTTCCGTATCCACTTTCACGCCGAGTCCCGGAAGTGCTCTCACCCGAACCATACCATCGGATTCAACAGAGAATGGCTCCGTTACCAAACACTGCGACAATTCCGAACCCGCTGCCGGATATTCTAATAAATTAAAATCCGGATTCGTTGCAAAGACGTGAAGTGAAGCAGCGAGACTCAGGTGACTCTTAAACGTGTGGTTAACGTACTGAATACCGTGTTGTTCAGCGAGTTGACGCACCTGAAAAGAAGGCATAATCCCCCCTATACGTCCTGCGTCGATCTGCACGAACTGTATACCGCCATTTACGATCAGGTCCTCTGCCATCCGATAGATACTTGATCCTTCGCCTGCTGCGATGGGAACAGATGGATTTTTCGCAGTGAGCGCGCTGTATGCATCAATCGCATCAGGGGCAAGCGGTTCTTCCAACCATGTCGGCGAAAATTCCGCAAATGCCTCGCCGCGATTGTAGGCGGTTTCGTAGTCAGCCCCCCAAATAACACCCGCATCAATCATAATCTGCGCCTCTGCTCCCATCCCTTCACGCGCAGCTCGTACGAGTGCGATATCGTTTGCCTCGCCGAATTTTCCCATCGGTCCCCAACCGAACTTCGCAGCACGATATCCCCGTTCGCGTAATCCCGCTGCAATATGATAGGTATCTTCCGGTGTATCCCCAAAAAGAACAGACGCGTAAGGTAGTTTGGGGTGTGCGATGTCAGCAGTGTCAGACATCCCCGCAAGCAGGCGGTAAACCGGTGTCTCTAACTGCTGCCCTATAACATCCCACAGTGCAATTTCTGCGCCACTATAGGCATGTTGTATCTGTTGGATGTCCAGTCCATTCCGCAGTACCTTTTCGCTGAGGCAAACGACATCATCCGGACGATCAAGCGTCTCCCCGATGAGAGAAGTCCGAATATTAATAATATTGCCGTGCGACATTGGGCAACAATAAACGGCGAGGCTAACCAACGGTGAGGCATCACATTCACCCCAACCCTCAATCCCTGTATCTGTACGGACTCGCACCAAGAGTGTATCCTGCGTTCCGTCCGCTGCTGTCGTGATGTTAGGCATCCGTAGATAGAACGGATCAACTGCCGTGATCTTCATTTGCTTCGGGTATATCCTCTTCCGATTGCGCGTTATCTCCTCTGGAAACAATCGGGGCGATTGTAGCGTCTATTTGTCGAACGCGTTGAACGGATAGGGCGCGCGCCGTTGAGATAAGAAACCATCCAAACAAACCGGCTCCCGCGCCGATGCACATCGCGATTGCCGCACCTCTTGGAGTCGCTATCCGATCCACAGCCTCTTGACTGAGTTCGCATGAAAGGTTCTTGATATGTTTGACAGCCACTGTCCGTCTCTCGCCATCTTG
>JAPPDN010000607.1:3012-3357 GCA_028824575.1 Candidatus Poribacteria bacterium
CTTGAGCGTACTCAATCGTCGGTGCTGCATCAGCATCTATTGTAATATCAGCACTTCCTGACGGCGTGTTAATCTCAAGCACATTTCCGCCTTCATCGCCTATCCAACGCGCTTTTAGACCCTTTATACCGTCTTCATCGCGAATGGGTTCTACCCGTGTCCGGTAGAGTATGCTTCCCAAAAGGTTGATGGCGATGTCTTTAGATTTTGCTAAAGCGTTTCCCAACTTTTCTGAATTCACGGTCTTCTCCAATCGTTGTGATATTCGTGACATGCGCAAAACATACGCGAATACCCGTTTCAGTTAAATGCCCTCATTCCCCATTTAAACGAGTTTCTCTGATG
>JAPPDN010000667.1 GCA_028824575.1 Candidatus Poribacteria bacterium
GTAAAGGACTTGCCCCTATCTTCACAAAACATACAGAAAAAATCGTCGCTTTAACGATTTCTCCCTCCAGTGAGTATATCGCAACTGGGAGTTCCGACTGGACAATAGAGGTCTGGAAAATTATAGATACGGAGCCACTACGGATGGATGTGGATCTCGGAGATCCTCTGTGGATCCTCAAAGGACACGCAGGAACAGTCACTGCGGTGGCGTTTTCTTCGAGCAGCAAAATGCTTGCGAGTGGTAGTGCTGACCAAAGGGTCCGATTGTGGGATCTCACAACCGGAAAGCTCCTTCACACCTTCTCAAGCCATACAAGCAAAATCAGTGCTCTGGCATTTGCGAGAGACGATGTGCTTGCCAGTGGCAGTTCAGATGGCACCGTTTTTATTTGGGACCTGAATAAAATCGTCTCAATGGATTAGCGTCTATGTTATAATTTACATGCACAGACATCCGAAATAACAGAGCTATGACATTTCTGATAAAATGATTTTGTTAGCTAATCTTGCGTGAATACTAACAACTACAGAGGAGGTTTTGACAATGCTTAGTAACGTTCTTTACACTCTAAATTTTATGGTATACTTGGGTCTTGCAGTATTACTGGTGTTTATATGTTTACGAACGAGATCAAAGGGATTGATTCTCATTAGCGCAATACTCCTTACCGGTGGCATCTTTAATTCGATTTTTGAACAAGGTATTGATTTCTATATGGAACGATTGATAGCGCGTGAGGCAGCCAGCGACGGCGTGTCGCATATGACTGCTGCAGAGTTCCTAATGGGAGTTGCCTTGGTAAAATCCTTGCTATACGGATGTTTATGTTTGATCGGTGGCTTCCTTGTCTATAGGGAGTGGCGACTCGGAAAGTTTCGCGACCCCCAACCTGAACATTTAGAAGAATCTACGGCATAACGAAATCAATTATAGTAAAGCTCGAAGATATGTGGACACTTTAGCAACACAAAATTCCCGCTTGCAAGCGGGGTGTCCAATTAATTGTGGACTTTACTATAACTTGTACAAACGACAAGGAGGTAGAAAATGAAAACCTTAAGCGTTGCGCTACTCGTTCTAATCGTAATGAGTGGACAACTCAACGCCGACAACCACTCGGCAGCAAACAACAAAATCACACTTAACCTTGACGATACATCAGAAATATTAGTGACAGGGTTTATCGCACCGGTTGGAGAGAGTTTGTCTGATAACTTTAAGCAGTGGGACGAGTTGGTAAATCTACGGGTTGCTGAACCGGAAAAACAACATCCGGCATCGGTTTTCCAAGCTTTTCTTCCGAACAAACCGGTTTCGGTGGGTGACCTCTGGGTTCCAGATATGATAAGAGTCGTTACCTTACTCAGGCAACTGCATCCGAATCCTAATTTCTTTCTCCATATCAATTCCGGCGATTCCTTCGGTTTATGGGCATGCCTGCGTGCTTACAACGATCAATACGCCGACATCGTGTTTCGGATCCATGCAGAATTTAAACTCAAAAATGGGTGGTTTACACCGTCGCAATTTACCGGACATCTTGTCATTGACCGGAACAAAGAGAAAGTCGCTTTCTTCGAGATGTATGTCCCTAAAGGCGTAATAAACTTTGATGTTAACTGGAAGAAAGATAAAGGCTCTATGGTTACAAGCACCGGTTTTTGCTCGAAAATGGAACTCCGTGCTGGAATGCGAGACCTTCTCGAAAACGTTGAATTCACACCATCCATTACGCAAGAAGCCGCAGAACGCGCACTGATATTGCGTTTCTACAAGTCCGAACAGATCAATTGGGTGCCACTCGATCAGGTGTTGGAGATAGCGCAAGCACAGCAGAAACCGATTCATGTGATCTCCATAGATGGACCGTTAGCCGATGAGTCGTGCTGAGGGAGCGGCAAAAGCCTGAGGGCAGGTGTCCTCTCCGACGACAAAAACATCGAATTCATGAACGAGAATTTTATTAACGTTTGGGTATTAAATACGGAATTAGATCGCACGCCTAAGAAGCCAGAACGCATAGCCTATAGACAACAGCAAGGGTTCAACCTTATTGACAAGACGCTCCCATTAGCACAGGCAATCATGAAAGGTTGGAAGAAACATTCACCCGCAGATTCTTTGGTGATCTCGCCAAAACTTGAACTGATGGGTAGACTGCCAGTCAATGAACGAACGCCACCCTACAACGGTGCAAAGGGGTATCTCTTATTTCTTCAAGATGCCTTGGAGGGGAAACTCCCGGGGTTTCGTGAGGATACCTCAACCCATTGGAATACGCTCCTTGAAACCGCTGTTGAAGCGGGTGCTATTAAAGATGACGGTTTGAACGTTGTACTCACTGATGAACACGCCGAGAAAGAAATCCTTAGCGTTTTTCGGGCATCTGATACCGACGCTCACAATTACACTGTCGTTGAGATTGACGCGACAGCGTTTAAAGATGGCGGTGTGCTTACGATTGATGTCTGGGTCGGTGAAGCCGAAGTGTCCGGTTCATTTGATCTATTTGCTGGGGATACTACAAAACTCATGCCAGACAACGCACTCGCTTCTGTGAGGGATATTCCAACGAATCAGAGAGAAGTTATCAAATATCCTTTTGATAGCGGTCGAGTCTTTAAGTTAGGGGCTATCGGCACTTCCAGTGAGAAAGGCAAAATCAACGGTTTTCTCGCGAAAATCTCTGTGGAATCCGCGTTCGCAAAAAACGACGGAAACTAAAAATATGAAAATGACGAAATTAGTAAGTTTTATTCCCATTTTGACCGTCGCTGTATTTCTCGCAAACGGATGGGCAGGAGATTTACCAGTGGGTGCAATTGCTCGAATTGATGTCGGTGAGGGTCCTATAAACGCTATTGCCTATTCTCGATCCACAAATCGGATCGCTGTAGCCGCTGCGAACAGCATCTATATCTACGATGCGAGAACTTATGAAAAACAGATGGTATTTACCGAACATACCGATTCGGTGTTAGCCGTCGCTTTTTCTCCGAACGGCAAACGTCTTGTCAGTGGCGGTTCGGACAAGATGGTACGGTTGTGGCATGCCGACACCGGGAAACTCAGAAATACCCGCGAAGAACACACAGCACCAGTGAATACGGTTGCGTTCTCTGTTGATGGTAAAAGGTTTTGGAGTGCAAGTAGCGAAAACGACACAATTCGGTCTTGGTATGCGCGTGATGGGGGTCGCTGGAGTTCTCGAGTCTCTTCAGATACGAATGTTGCATTCATAGCAATCGCATGTTCATACAAGGGGGCACCCATGGCAAGGGCAAGAGCGTTAGATAGTATGAGTGATTGGAATATTTAGTTCAGGGTCGGTAATCATCGGCGTGGTGAA
>JAPPDN010001011.1 GCA_028824575.1 Candidatus Poribacteria bacterium
AATAACTCCAACGGAACGAAAACGGTGGTGAGTAGATATAACTGCCATACGGTATTCGCAGGGTAGATGCATCTGGGATATAGGTGTGATCGGCGGTTAAGAACCGGATACCGATCAATTCTTCAAGAAACTGATACACCGCGTAAAGGATACCGCGCGGTCTGCCGCCCTTGATCTGAATCTGGCTATCATCAACCGTGATTTCGATGTCTTCATCACCGAGCATAGATGACCCTTTGATTGTAATCCACCCGTTATTGGTGTCGGTATTCTCATGGACGGTATCCAGCGGTAATGTTAATCGGGTTGCTTGGTTAAACCATTTTTGAAATTCTTCAGCGGCGTATTTTTCAGAGGCAGTAGCGTTATCAGAGACAGCAATGCGCCAATGTTGTCTTGCTGAGACCCTTAAACTGCCGCGAGTCGGGTAAAATTCGAGTGTTTTCTGGGTTGACATAATTGCTCCTTATGATGTGTCGGCAGTGGCTTGTTCCACTGCTTGGGCATCTGCCTGATATTTCTGTTCGTTGAACAACACAATGAAGGCGATCGCAGCGAGTACTGTTATGACAATGGGAACCATAAATATTTTTGCCCAAGCGTGTCCACCTTCTGGATAAGCGAAGTAATCATGTACCCGTCCGCTGACGATATGCCCGACCAGCATGCCGAACCCATTTGTGACAAAGAGGAGCAGTGCTTGCGAACTCGCGCGGATGTCCTGCGCACTCAATCGTTCCACAGCAATCATACCACCGACGAAAAAGAACGAATAGCAGATACCGTGCAATGTTTGCGCACCAACAACCAACCACACCGGTTCACCAATGGCGAAGATAGCATACCGAACGGGCCACGCAAGGATACCTAAAAAGATAGTAAACCGCATGCCGAACCGGCGTAGACACGGAAAGAGCAGCAGCATGAGCAAAACCTCAGCAACCTGTCCGAGACTCATCGCTAAGTTCGCACTACTCCCAGCAAGCCCAACGCCATGTTCTGCTTCGGTCAGGAAGAGGTAGGTCAAGTTATAATAGAAAGGGAGTTCAATCGCAACAACGAAAGAGATGACCAAAAGCACAGCGAAATTTCGATTTGCGACAAGGGAGAAGGCTTCAAGAAAAGCGTACGGATTCTTTGCCGCTTTGCTCGGCGGCGTATTCGGGAGTGTCAAGCAATAGGCACCCATGATGAAGGAAAGTACAGCACCGAAAAGAAGACAGTCACCAACGTGTGGCAGTGTTGTTTCTTGCCCTTCCCAGAACCGGAGGTATAGGCTCAGGATCCAGTTAATCGCAATCCAACCGAGCGTTCCGAAGACCCGGATATTTCCGAATTTGTCTGACTGTCCCATGTGGTGAAAAGCAATGGCGTTGGTCAGTGCGATTGTCGGCATATAGAGAACGGCGTGCAGGAAAATCATACTCCACATCATGGGGAAGGAGGTCTGTTTCCATGCAATAAAGAGACAGATACCACCGAGTAGATGAGAGATCGCTGCAAACACCTGTGCTGGCATTAGACGATCCGCAATCCATCCTGCAACGATTGGAGAAATTATCGAACCGATAGCCGTCGTGCCAAAGACGTAGCTAATCTGCTTGCCGCTGAATCCGAGGTTTTGCATGTGTCCAGCGATAAGGACTGCCCACGCGCCCCAGATAGCGAACTGTAGAAACATCATCCCAGATAATCGCGCGAAGGTTCCCAATTCCGTTCGTTTATCTTCCATAACAGGTCTCCTCTTTTGTTTGATCCTAAAATTGGTTACGGGACTTCACGATTGTTTGCTTACCCCCACTGCGCTATCGGTTCTGTTGACTGTACTATGTGCATCCCTGCGTCGGAAGCGTTGATAAACGCAGCGTCTGCGGGTTCTGTATAGTCTACGATTCCTGGCACAACAACCGGTGAAGTTAGATCATCCACAAGGTAGATTTTCTTGGCTAATTCTGTATCGGTCTGCTGAATTTCTGTGAGCAGATCGCTGACAGTCCACGCGACACAGTGGCTTTTCGCTTGCCCCGCAATAATGACCCGATCGTATTCAAAAAGTGTTTGGAGGAACGGACTATTTTTTTCTGCGATTGGCTTACCGTCCGCGTCGTTAAGTACCTCCGGACGTAAGACGGAATAGTTTTCAGTCAGCGGGTTCTGTCCTTTAATTTCGTGATGGATCTGGGTCTTACGGGCGATGGTATGGAAAAAGCAGGCTTCATCGACAGCAGAGACGATGGCATGCCCGATCCCACCGAGCATCGCATGGTAGGGCCATATCGCCAGCGGATATTTGCCATCTGCGGTAAGCCTTTCGACGTAATGTTCGCCGTACGCCTTGAGCCATGCGTATGGATTCGATTCTGGAACCTGATTCGGTAAATTTAGACTGCCAACAACAGCAGGGTTGACGCGCCATCTGCCTGTCTCAATATCCTCCGGTGTAATCAGTGTCTGTAGCGGTAACGGATGCTCACCGGCATCGTTAATCCAGAAAACTTCATGGAATATCTGCATCGCCGTATGTGTATCGAGTGTGCAAGCGATTTTGGTGATATGCGGCAGATTGCGATAGATGAACTGACACAAACGCACATTGTCTTCTACGGCACCGTTTCCTGACCGACCACCAACAAATAGTTCAAAACTGGGGATACAGAATGTATTTTGGACATCGACAAGGAGTAGGCAGGTCCGAAAATCGTCTTCGGATGCTGCGGATATTGAATACTGGTCTGCCCACGCGAGTGCCTCACGTTGACGTTCTTGATAGGGGATTCGCCAAACCTTGTCTACCTGATTAACATCAAAATGTTCTGGGAGTGGAAGTTGCGATGCAGACATTGTTCTATCCTTTTTATTCTTGGGCATTTCTAACTGTAGCGACACAGAGAGTGCCTCCTACTTTGGTGAACGGCACACGGAGCGTACCTACTACTGTGACGGTTTTGGTTGTGGCGATCGGCTTTCAGGTTCCCGATATTGGGAATTTTATAGAATTTCCCGGTTTTTATCAACAAAAATCGGTTGATATATGTTATGCATATACGGTAGAATAGAGTAACATTCTTCAGTTAACATCTTTTAGAATCAAGGTTTGCGGGGCAAAGCAATGAAAAAGTTTTTTAAACCACTCCCAGATTTAGAAGAGCGGCTTGATCAGGTCAATGAGCGGGTGCGGCGGGCGCGCCGAACTTTGGATTGGCGAACTCGCGAAGCACGTATCCCGCTTGACATTCAAGAGGACTTCGGTGTCTCTCAATTGCAAGGCGATGTGACGCTCGTTTCCCGTGATGGCTGTTTACATAACAAAGTCAGGAACCTCATCCGATCCGAAGGCTACGGGTGTGATTT
>JAPPDN010000186.1 GCA_028824575.1 Candidatus Poribacteria bacterium
GTTGCTGTAACAGGTACTGTTGACCAAAGTCTACTATTAACACCACCGGAATTTGAGGGACAATATGACCCGCATTTGTGGTTCGATGTAACACTCTGGATGAAAGCCGTGGGAAAGGTTCGCGATGTTCTGAGTGAATTTGATCCCGATGGTACAGTCATGTACTGGAGCAATGCTGAACGCTATCTCGCAAAACTCGCGGAACTGCACCAGTACGTAAAATCCCAAACGGAACGTGTACCACCTCAGCAGCGGGTGCTTGTGACAGCACACGACGCGTTTAACTACTTCGGAAAGGCTTATGGGTTTGAGGTTCGCGGATTACAAGGGATTAGCACCGCGACGGAGGCAGGCATCGCCGATGTGCAAGAATTGGCTACCTTCATCGCAGAACGGCGTATTCCGGCAATCTTTGTGGAATCATCTGTCTCTTCAAGGAGTCTTGAAGCAGTGAGAGCCGCTGTGAAATCAAAAGGGTTTGATGTCGAAATTGGTGGAGAACTTTTTTCTGATGCGATGGGTAACGACGGAACACCTGAAGGCACCTATATCGGTATGGTTCGCCATAATATTGACACAATTGTGAGCGCGCTGACCCGAGAATCGGGGATCCAAACCTCTTCTACAGCGGAGAATTAGGCATGCAAGCGTCCGAACCGAAAGCCATTGAGGTAACCGATCTGACGGTCGCCTATCAGGATAAACCCGTCTTGTGGGATATCGACCTTGATGTGCCACCTGGGGTGCTTTTGTCAATCGTCGGTCCGAACGGTGCCGGTAAAACGACGCTGATCAAGGCAATTTTAGGATTGGTACGTCCGGCGGCAGGCAATGTCTTGATTTACGACAAACCTTATGATGCGCAACGGCGGATTGTTGGTTATGTTCCACAACGGGGCAGCGTGGATTGGGATTTTCCGACAAACGTTTTGGATGTGGTCATGATGGGACGTTACGGCGCACTCGGATGGGTCCGGCGACCCGGAAAGAACGAACGCGAACTGGCGATGCAAGCACTCGAGAAGGTCGGTATGGAGGCGTATACCACCCGACAAATCAGCCAACTCTCCGGTGGACAACAACAACGCGTTTTTCTCGCACGCGCACTCGTTCAAGATGCTACCGTCTATTTGATGGATGAACCCTTCCAAGGTGTAGATGCTACCACGGAGCGGGCAATTGTGACACTCCTGCAGGAACTTCGAGCGAATGGTAAAACAGTCGTTGTCGTGCATCACGACTTGCAGACAGTAACCGACTATTTCGACTGGGTGATGCTATTAAACATTCGTCGTATTGCCAGTGGTCCCGTTGAGGAAACGTTCACATCAGACAATTTACGCGAGACTTACGGTGGACGCATCGCGTTCATGAAAACTGATCAAGAGTAGTAGGCATACGCCGTATGCCGTTCACAAGGCAGCAAGCACACATCGTGTGCTGTCAACACAATGGAAAATTTAAGCATTCTAACCCGCCTTGATTATACCCTCATGGTTGTTTCCATCGGCGCGGCGTTACTCGGTACTGTGAGTGGTGCGCTTGGTACTTATGCTGTTTTGCGTAGACAAAGCCTCCTCGGTGATGCGATCTCGCATGCGGCGTTGCCCGGCATCGCAATCGCTTTTTTACTCACAGGTAGCAAGGCACCGCTGATTCTGGTACTCGGCGCAGCGATCGCGGGGTGGTTAGGCACACTCCTCATTTTGAGTATTGTGCGACTCACACGTATCAAATACGATAGCGCGCTCGGTCTCGTGCTATCTACGTTTTTCGGTTTCGGGTTGGTGCTACACACGCTTATCCAGCGCACCGGCAATGCGAATCAGGCGGGGTTAGATACGTTCCTCTTTGGACAAGCCGCGACAATTCTGGAGCGCGATGTCCTAACAATCGCTATACTCGGTGGCGTTGCGCTCATGATTATGTTAGTATTTTGGAAAGAGTTGAAACTTCTCGTTTTCGATGAAGGTTTCGCTGCATCTATCGGACTTCCGACCCGTACACTTGATATTTTGCTGACGAGTCTTCTTGTCATAGCGATTGTTCTTGGGTTACAGGCGGTTGGCGCGGTGTTAATGAGCGCGATGCTTGTGGCCCCGGCAGTTGCCGCGAGACAGTGGACAAACCGACTCCGTCTGATGGTGTTTCTTGCTGGATGCTTTGGGGCACTCGCGGGTGTAAGCGGGACTATCATCAGTAGTACAGCGTCTCGCATCCCCACAGGTCCAACGATTGTGCTATGTGCAACGGTTGTGGTAGGTTTTTCAATCGCTTTTGCTCCGAATCGTGGGCTTGTATGGGACCGGATACGGCATCAACGCAACAGGCGCGGTCTGAAAACGGCAGCGGATAGGTTATTGAAATAACTGCAGTAGGGGAGCGTATACGGCGCATGTTCCAAGGTCATTTTGATATCCAACTCATTGCGATTGTCACGGCGGTAGCGTGCGCCTTGCCCGGTGCATTCTTGGTGCTACGGCGGATGACTTTGATGAGCGACGCGATTAGCCACGCAATCCTTCCAGGTATTGTGCTCGCCTTTTTTCTCACGGAGAGTCTATCTTCGCCGCTTCTGATTCTTGCTGCCGCAGGAACGGGGGTCCTCACCGTCTTTCTCGTTGAACTGCTACAGCGGACAAAACTGGTGAAAGAGGATGCCGCGATCGGGTTGACATTCCCGGCGCTTTTCAGCGTCGGTGTGATCTTGATCTCCCGGTTCGCAGGGAATGTTCACTTGGATATGGATGCCGTTCTGCTGGGTGAACTCGCGTATGCACCGCTCAACGAACTGAAGGCTTTCGGATACGATCTCGGCCCTGTTTCTCTATATGTGATGGGCGCGATTCTTGTATTGAACCTTGTCTTTATCCTCCTATTTTACAAAGAATTGAAGTTGGCGACGTTTGACGCAAGTTTAGCCGCTACACTGGGGTTTGCCCCGACCCTTATCCACTATGGACTAATGACGTTGGTATCAATAACCACAGTCGGTGCGTTTGATGCGGTTGGTTCGATTTTAGTCGTTGCCCTCATCGCCGGCCCCCCTGCTACGGCTTATCTCATGACAGATAGGCTCTCGCGTATGCTTATCCTAAGCGCGATTATTGGTAGCGTGAATGCTGTCAGTGGCTATTGGCTTGCCTCTCTGTTTGATGTCTCTATTGCAGGCGCGATTGCGACGACGACACTCCTCATTTTCGGGTTGGTTTTTGTGTTGATTCCGAATCGCGGGATTATCGCTATTGCGCGTCGGCAGGCGCGCCAGAAATGGGAGTTTGCCCAGACGATGTTGGCTATCCATCTCTTTAATCACGAAGGACTTCCTGAAGCAGAAGCGGAATCGGCG
>JAPPDN010000650.1 GCA_028824575.1 Candidatus Poribacteria bacterium
AGGAGAACCCAAAGCATACAAAATCGACCGTAATTACAACGTTGAAATCCCAATTGAGATGGAGGCAAAAAGCGTTAGTTATCTCGTTATTGAGTCTGAAACATAATTTCGCTCTAATTTTTCAAATGGGGGTAACAAATGAAAGTCATCCAATCAGCAAAAGCAATGTGGATATATGGAACATTGATCTGTATCAGTTTCATGATTCCATGTCTAAGTTTCGCCAAAATTGATCCGGACGCAGCTTTAGGAATATGGTTTTTTGATGAAGGTAAAGGTGGTACAGCAAAAGATTCTTCCAAAAATGGCAATGACGGCGAGATCGTTGATGCCCAATGGGTTGATGGTGAGTTCGGCAAAGCCCTAAAATTTGACGGAGGCGGTCATGTTGCTGTCGGCGATTTTTCTGACTATGAGGATAAAGTGTCGATCATCGCTTTGATTAAAACGCCTGCAGCCCCTGCATGGTCTGACATCATCGTGGGGCCCTGCGGCGATGTTATCTTGACCTTAAGGGATCACAAATTAAATTTCGCTGGACAATGTGCACAACCGATCCCACATAATACGTGGTCTAAAACCTTGTTGAACGATGATAAATGGCATCAGATTGCAGGGACTTACGACGGTAAAAAAGTGAATGTCTATGTCGATGGTGAGTTAGAAGCATCTAATGCTGCCGCGGGTCCATTTAAAACGGGAGCTAAGTATATCGGCTCCAGAGATGACAAGCAGGAGGCTTTCACGGGGCTTATTGATGAGATCGCATTTTTCAATGTTGCACTCTCAGAAAATGATGTGAAAGCGATTGCAGACAGTGGGTTATCTATTGCCCTTGGCTTTGCAGCGGTTTCTGCTCAAGCAAAATTGACCACGACTTGGGCGAATTTAAAAACAGAACGGTAATTCACTAAGGGTATTAACTTCGGTATATAGTAAATCAACTATCCAAATGAAACCCAACGCCTCATCGCACCCCGTTGGTGAAAGTGTTGGGTTTCCCTACAAACGCCTTACATGACAGCCTCCCAAAAATACCGGTTTTTTCATACGGATGTGCCTCGTCTTCCCCGTTCAACCCAACCTACAAAAACCAGATTCTTATACCATTTCTGTTAATAAATCCCTCTTTATGTAGAATAAACTGTTAGTTTCTTCCGCATCACTGAACATTCCATGAAAACTGGTAATGTGAGATAAACATTTAGAAATAGTATTATATATCGAACTCACGTTAAATAGATTTTGAAGTTTTATGATATCCCCTATAGAAGAAAATTTGCGTCGCGAAAGGGCTCTATTTTTTTTGAACAAATTTATCCCTTATCTGCCTAATCTAATAGAGCGAAATTAGAGCGAAATATATCAAAACTTCTAACCGTTGGTGAGGAAATCCATGAAACGGCAATATTTTATCGTAGCACTTTTCGTTTGCGTGCTAATGTTTTCAGCGATAGTCGTACTAAATACTTGGACACAAGATAAATTGTCCCAAGATGAAAAACGGTTTGACCTCGACAAGAATGATGAACTCAGTGACGCTGAAAAGCAACTCATGTTTAGAGCGATGAGACTTGAAGCTGCAAGGGGAAACAAATTCAGCGAGAGCGAGATTCGTCAGATGCAAAGCGGAGAAAGGGATAGACCTCGCCGAAGAGGCGGTGGCGGTGGCAGACGCGGCTCCCGAGCACCTTCAGGACCACGTCTCGATCCAGAGCAGATCGAATTCAAGGATGGCACAGCCACAATTCCTGACCGAGAGACCTTCAAGAAACTGTCGTATCAAGGCACAGAAGTCCGTATCGACACCCAGTTGATTGGAATTGAATTTGTAAAATTTCAGATCGAGAATACACATACGCAAAATCCACAACTTTATTTTATGAACACAGAAACCCATCGTTCACATGGTAGTTTCATGGATGCTGCTGGTTTGGGACGAGGTCAGGGGCAGATGCGGGGTGTGCTGAGTTATCGTCCACTCTCTGTCGCTCCAAATGGTGAACCCGGTGTTTATACCTTTGAATTTAATCCGAACGATGCCTTCCCTTTTGAAGAAATTAAGCTTGCTCACGATCTGCTCGTGGCGAAAATGCCGATCCTGAAAAATCGGCTCGGTTATTGTCCGCTATGGGGTGCAATTGGTATTTATAACCGAGAAAAGGCTCTCTACGCCGCAGCGGAGTTCCCAGTCTATTTTGAAGATGATCTCTACGAGAATATCGGTTACCTCCCGCTGAATCAGGCGGCATCGTTTGGTCGGTTACGTGTGTTGGAGTTGGATGAGCGTCCTACACCTCGGGATATCGTTATCTGCAAAACCTTACCGAACGAAATGCCGAGAGTCGCAGGAGTTATCACGGGTGTTCGGCAAACGCCGCTTTCACACGTCAATCTTCGGGCTATTCAAGACAAAGTTCCTAACGCCTTCATCGCTACGGCATGGAAAAGCGAGAAAATCGCGCCGCTCATCGGCAAGTATGTCTACTATAGGGTGAACGCAGACGGTTTCAAAATTCGGGAGGCAACGCTCAAGGAGGTGGAGCGTCATTTTGCCGATTTGCGTCCACCGAAAACCCAGAAACCTGAACGCGATCTCTCTGTCACGAAGATTTTACCCCTTGACGACATCAAGTTCACGGACTCGGCACGTTTCGGTGTCAAAACGGCAAATATGGCAACACTCCGCATATTCGGATTTCCTGAAGGCACGGTACCAAACGGGTTTGGCATCCCTCTTTACTTTTATGACGAATTCATGAAGCATAACGGTTTCTATGAGAAAATCGAAACATTACTCAATGACCGAGCGTTTCAGAACGATTATGACACAAGGACAGATGAACTGAAAAAGTTGAGGGATGAAATTAAGAAAGGTGAAATGCCAAACTGGATGATGGACGTGCTCTCCAAACTACACAGCACCTTTCCTGAAGGTACATCCCTACGGTGCCGTTCCAGTACGAACAACGAAGATTTACCCGGTTTCAGCGGCGCAGGTTTATACGATTCTTTCACACATCACCCAGACGAAGGCCACCTCTCTGAATCAATTAAACAGGTGTTTGCAAGTCTCTGGAATTTCCGAGCGTTTGAGGCGCGTGAGTTCTATCGTATTGACCACCTCGCTACAGCCATGGGGGTACTTGTCCATCCTAATTTTGCAAGCGAATTGGCGAATGGCGTTGCCGTCACCGATGATGTCGTCTATCAAACGATAGGGAATTACTATCTCAACACCCAAGTGGGTGAAGACCTTGTGACGAATCCTGAAGAACAATCCGTACCAGAAGAGATTTTGTTGGATTGGTGGGATAGCAATACTTATAGGGTGGTGACATC
>JAPPDN010000823.1 GCA_028824575.1 Candidatus Poribacteria bacterium
GTATGTTCTTATGGGTCGGTTTGGTACTCGTTTATCCGAACTGGAGTCGGTTTTCCATTAATCCGGTGGGCGATATGCGTGCCGAAAGACAGTCCGCGAGTCAACAGGTTGACCAGATTTGGGAAGAAGCAGAGCGGGAAGAGCAGCGATTCTTAGCAAACAGTCCCCTTGAGGGGGAGCCTCCGAGGTTTAATATAGGCTATTCAGGGTCAAGTTCCCGTAGCGGCAGAAGACATGGGTTTAACATGACTAAAGTGAACGAGGCATCAGAGCCGATCCTCCCACATTTCCAAAACTATCAAGCATTCATCGGTGCGACGCACATCCGCCTGGCGGAGAAAGCTGCGTTGATACGCGAACAACGCTTGGCGCGGACCGACATCCGACAAGCGACATGGGATGAACGGTTGATGAAATTCAGTCCTGCGAGTCTCTATACTTTTGCCACCTCCGCCTGGGCGGGTACGGATCTGAAGGGCATGTTAGATTTTAGTCGTGCCGCCCAAGGATACCGCCAGGTGCTGATTGATTATTTGCACGATAAAGATGCGTTTGCGAGTCGACACTGGTTTGCTTCTGACCAAGGGACCGTGGATTGGTGGGATTTGCCCCAGTTTCGCTTTGAGCCGGCAGATGTCTGGGAAAACGCACAACGCGCCCTGGCAGATGTGTCGCTCCTTTTCCTCATGAATCTGATCCTGTTTATCCTAACGTTTCTGATTTTTGTCAAAGTTGAAGTGTAATGGTTATTAGTTATTGGTTGTCAGTTGTTGGTTAAGAGGTTTCCATGCAACAATTCTCCATGCCCTGGAGTACACTAATTTGGGAACGATTGTTACAAACAGGCTTTTAACTGAAAACTGATAACTGACGACTGACAACTATTAAAAAATGGAGAACATGATGATCGGACATATTATTAAAAGAGAATTTTTTGACCATCTTAACAGTCTCCGCTTTGCCTTGACCGTCCTTATCCTGGCGGCACTCATGGTAACTAACGCTGTGGTACATCTTCAGAGCCATCCAGACAAGGTCCGAAGGTATTCTGAGGGAGTTACCAACGACCAAGACAAATTGCAGTCCGAGACGGATCTCTATGAGTTGTTAAAAAAGGGGCCTGGTAAACTTTACAAACGTCCTTCCGCGCTGAGTTTCATTGCAGACGGGGGCGATGCCTTTCTGCCGGGGTCGGGAACGAAAAATTGGGGGTCGTGGAGTAGAAGTACGACGGGATTCGGCGGAGGCAGACAGGTAAAGGTACGGAGCATTTGGTCAATGGATTATCCGACTGCCAACCCGAATGCGCGGGACCTTCGTCCGAAAGCAACAAAGATAGACTGGGTATTTATCATCACTTATCTGCTCTCTTTCATCCCGCTTTTGTTTACATTTGATGCTCTCTCCGGCGAAAAAGAAAGGGGAACGCTTCGGTTGTGTCTCGCGAACCCGATTTCTCGTCCCGCGTTGTTAGTCGGGAAGTTCTTAGGCACGCTGATAACCGTTCTCATTTCGTTCTATTTCGCGGTCCTGTTGAATCTGGCAGTGATTTCTTTAGATAGTTGGACGCAACTCGGGTGGGCAGATTGGGGACGTTTAGGGATGATTATGCTGATCGCTTCAGGCTATACCAGCATCTTCATTGCAGTAGGGTTGATGGTCTCCGCCAGCACGCGTGATAGTCGGGTGAGTCTCGTTGTGCTATTAATTATCTGGGTGGGACTTGTCGTGTTTATGCCTTCCAGCCTCGGTACGCTTGCCACAAAATGGATGCCCCCTGTCCAGACCGCTCACCAACAGAAAATGGCAAGAAGTAGCGCGCTTGATCAGATCAATGATGATTTTAACGAGCAAATTGCAAACAAACGACAGGTACAGTCACCACCAGCTGAGCTTATCAATCAGTATCAGGATCAGCTTCGGAAACTTGCGAAAACCTCCCCGGCAGCCGCGGAAAAATTCGCGAAGGAGATCGAGGCAAAACTCAGATTGGAGAGGATGCAATTGGAATCCCAAGAGGGAGATACGGCGGGATTGCACATCAGGGCTGAGCTCGTCAACAAAGATGTTGAGATTCGGGAACAACTGAACCGCGAACATTTAACGGCACAGCTCGCGCAGGTCCAGCGCGCAAGGATGGTGACTCGGTTCTCGCCGGCAGCGATTGTCCAATACGCCCTTGAATCGATGACTGGGACCGGGTTGAATCGCCATTTGCAATTCCTTGAAGGCGTGCATCTTCATGTCAGACAATTCCGAGACTTCATCACTGAAGCTGATCGTGCTGATCCGGAGAGCCTTCATATCATCGGAATTCCGGAGGGAATGTCTAAAAAGCCGATTTTACCGCAGGCACTTCCACGCTTTGAGGATGATATCACTTTTAGTGATACATTCAATGCGGCGATAGTGGATATGCTGTTGCTCGTTTTATTGTTTGGTGTGTTTCTTTCAGGTGCTTTCCTCGTTTTCATGCGCTCAGACGTGTAATGGTAATTAATGGATCTTAGAAATTGTAGTCATCTGAAAACAATTAATAAAATAATGCAACCTTTTCACCCTCAAAACGCGTCACTATAACATAAGCCAAAATATGGTTTAGTGACTAAACTTAAAAAATAGAGTGAAGGGATACAACATCTCTTAGGTTACACTTAAGTAGCGGAAAAGAATAGGCGTAAGTCTCGCTTGAAAACGCCTTGGATTTCTGGTATTATAAAAATAGAAGAAAAACCAACTGGAGGAGAACCCGATGTTAGAAACCCGTGACCTCACGAAAGTCTATAACGAAAGTGTTTTAGCCGTCAACGAATTGAACATGAAAGTAGAAGACGGTGAAATCTATGTCGTCCTCGGTGCCAACGGTGCTGGTAAAAGCACGACGATTTCCATGCTCCTTAACTTCATTGAACCGACGAGTGGTACTGCGCTGATCGGGGACATTGAGATTCCGAAGTTCCCCCTTGAGGCAAAGAAGCATCTCGCTTACGTCTCCGAGAACGTGGAACTCTATCGGAACTTTACAGCGCGTCAAAATCTGTCCTTTTTCGCGAAATTGGGCGGACGCAAGAAAGTATCGAATGCGGAACTTGATGCGACCCTCGGACGCGTCGGTCTACCAGAGGAAGCCTTTACACGGCGCGTCAAGACCTTTTCAAAGGGGATGCGTCAACGTTTAGGCATCGCGATCGCGATTATGAAGAACGCGCAAGCCGTTCTGCTTGATGAGCCGACTTCCGGTTTGGATCCGAAGGGTGGTGCCGATTTTCTGAATCTGCTCCGTGAACTGAAAGAGGAAGGCAAAGCCATCTTTATGTCCACGCACGACATCTTCCGTGCGAA
>JAPPDN010000468.1:0-813 GCA_028824575.1 Candidatus Poribacteria bacterium
CAGAAAGTAAACTCTTCTGCAACTGCGCTTATACTTTCGGGGCATCAGCGAATGATTGTACATGCCCAATTTGCTTAGGGATGCCGGGAACATTACCGGTCATCAATAGACGCGCCGTTGAGTTTGCGGTTCGATCAGGACTGGCGATGGGCTGCGAAATCACAACCTCCAGTAAATTTGATCGGAAAAACTATTTCTATCCAGACCTGCCGAAGAACTACCAGATCTCGCAATATGACATCCCGTTATGTCAAAATGGGCAGGTAACTTTTGAATTTGATGGCGAACCTCGGACTGTCGCACTCCGTAGAATCCATCTTGAAGAGGACGCTGGAAAATCTATCCACGCCGAAGTTACAGGCGATCCGACCCGTAGTTTCATGGACTTCAATCGCGCCGGTGTACCACTCCTTGAAATCGTAAGCGAACCTGAACTGCACTCCCCCGAAGAGGCGATTGCCTATTGTCGCGCTGTTAAAGAAATCTTAGAATATATTGAAGTCAGCGATTGCAACATGGAAGAGGGGAGTCTGCGATGCGAACCGAACCTCTCCCTACGACCCAAGGGCAGTAAAGAATTAGGCACGCGAACAGAGATTAAGAACAAAAACTCGTTCCAAGAACTGATTGATGCAATGGAATACGAGGTGAAACGGCAAGCACGGATTTTAGATGCCGGTGAAGAGGTCGTCCAAGAAACACTCCTATTTGATCCAAGCACGGGTAAAACCGTGGCGATGCGTGGCAAGGAGGAAGCAGACGACTATCGCTACTTCCCCGAGCCCGATCTCGTTCCTGTCCGGATCAGCGATA
>JAPPDN010000468.1:823-3337 GCA_028824575.1 Candidatus Poribacteria bacterium
ATTTATCGCTTATCTGGACATGAACGAGATCGGGTTCGGGGAAGTAGCGATAAATGGATTAAGGAAGCCCAACCGACGCTCCCCGAACTCCCCGCCGCACGGCGCAAACGTTTTATTGCGGATTACAGCATTTCCCCCGAAAACGCCGAGTTCCTGACGACCACCCGAACCCTCGCCGAATTCTTTGACGAAGCCGCACAACTCAGCGGCGAACCTACGACCTGTGCGAACTGGATCATGGGCGACCTGACTCGACTCCTTAACACAGCAGAAATTGAGATCCAAGATTCTAAAGCCACGCCAGCACATCTCAGTGAACTCATCCAACTGATTGACAACGCAACCATCAGCGGCAAAATCGCCAAATCTGTACTTGACGATGCCTTTGAGACAGGCAAAATGCCGAAAGAGATCGTCGCGGAAAAGGGATTGGCACAGATTACGGACACATCCGAGATAGAAGCCATTGTGCTACAGGTTGTAGAAGAAAATCCCGGTCCCGCCCAAGATTACCGTGATGGCACAAAGAAAGCGATCGGATTCCTCGTCGGACAAGTCATGCGCGCCACCCGCGGAAAGGCAAATCCACAGCTGGTAAATCAGATCCTCGCGCGAGTTTTGTCAACGGATTAAGGCACTCCTATGGATATAACCCAGTTAAAAGACAAACTATCTGAGATTAACCAGATGGGTTATGTTGTTTCCCTACGAAAAAGCAACACTGGCATAGGTTATACGTTGGAGACTCTACTCGGATTGGAGGAAAACAATCTTAAGACTCCTGATTTCGGGGATATAGAACTGAAATCTCAAAGAAATGGGGTCAGTAACCCGGTAACCATGTTTACTTTCAACCGTGGTGTTTGGAAAATAAAAACGAGGGAATTGATTGAAAGATATGGTTATATAGATACGAATGGACGCCCATCCCTATACTGTACCGCTAATAGTAAACCGAATAATCAAGGGCTTTTCGTGACAGTTGAGCATGAAATCGTTAAACTTTATCACATAGATGGAACCCTTGTTGCTGAGTGGTTGGGAGAAAGTTTGATTGATAGATTCAGGAGCAAAATGCCTGCCCTAATCGTTGTTAATGCAGATAGCCGTATTAACTCAGACCGAAAGGAAGAGTTTTGGTATAAGGAGGCATATCTACTGACTGAACCGGACGAAGATAATTTTTTAGATCTCATTAGGAAAGACATCATAATCGTTGATGTGAGAATGCATCTGAGAGAAAATAGGGTCGTCAGAAATCACGGAACAGGTTTTAGAATTGACGAAAAATTCTTAAACTTGTGCTTCGACAGTAGGGAAAAACTGATATGAGTGCAGGCAATCTGAAATACAAAGATGAATCGTGGGACTTCCGAGAAGCTGATACCAAAGAATACACGCACTGCTTCCACACATACCCGGCAATGATGATTCCGCAAATCGCGCGGAAACTTCTGAAAACCTACGGCGTAGAACGTGGATGGCTGCTTGACCCCTATTGTGGCACCGGCACCTCTCTGGTTGAAGCATCCCTATTCGGTATGCACAGCATCGGATGCGATATTAATCCCCTTGTACGCCTGATAGCAACCGCCAAGTCAACACAGACTTGTCTGTCGACTTTAGACGAAACACTAAATACGCTGAACGATCATCTCTTTCAGATTGAATTCCAGGAAGGCAATATCCCTGACGCTCCGATTCCTAACATCCTCAACCTGGCGTATTGGTTCTCCGAAGAGTCCATCAGATGTCTCGCTTATTTACGTGATTGGATTAACAAGGTAGAAGATGAAGCCGTCCGAAACTTTATACTCGTCGCGTTTTCAGAGACGGTTCGAGAGGTATCCTATACGCGGAACGGAGAGTTTAAATTATATCGCATGCCTGCCGAAAAACTTGAAGGCTTCAAACCTGACGTGTTCGGCATCTTTAGCAAGAAACTCAGCAGAAATCGGCACGGCTTAGCAGCGTTCCTCGAAAAACGGAAAAACGTTGAGGCGTCGGTATCCGAAGCAAATACAGCCCAAGGTGAACACCCAATGCCCCGACCTCTCGGAGGCTATGATGTCGTAATTACATCTCCGCCGTATGGAGATTCACAGACCACAGTGGCGTATGGACAATATTCGCGGCTTGCAGCGGAATGGATAGGTTTGCCGAATGCTCGCAAAATTGACAAACTCGCAATGGGCGGACAGTATTCAAAAGAAATATTGAAGGATTCTCCAATATCACCCGCTATTGACAAAATCCGTTTCGTTGATGAAAAGCGAGCGCGGGAGGTGTCGGCGTTTTACATTGATCTTGGTAGTAGTATCAATTCAGTTGCCCAGGTCCTCTCATCACATGCTACAATCTGTTATGTCGTAGGCAATCGCCGAGTCAAAGAGGTTACGCTGCCGACCGACGAATTTATCGTTGATGCCTTTCGTCAGCACGGTTTTACGCATAAGGCGACCATCGTCAGAAACATACCGAACAAACGGATGCCGAAGAAGAACAGCCCTTCCA
>JAPPDN010000676.1:0-2877 GCA_028824575.1 Candidatus Poribacteria bacterium
GAAAGAACGGATTGTCCTTGCCAGTGTTCACTAAGCACGCACCAAGATTTTGTGGCGTAGGTAAGATCCTTGCATAGCGAGTTCAATTAAAGATTGACAGTATCCACTGTTATACCACTGCCTGCGCAACCTACAGGTGCCCCCAGAAATTCTGCAAAAATTATTTTTCTTGACATATTTTGCGACAATTTGTTACAATAATTACAAGAAATGTTGGTAGCGCATTAGTTTTCCAAGGCGTGCCACTTTTTTCGTCTTTTTTGAAACGCGATGGGCTATGTTAACGTTATATCGTGTAGCCTGCTATATGAAGGATATTTATAGGCGAAGGAGCAGATTATAATGGCGCGCCAAACACCTAATGATTTATCTGCTGTCGAAGACACCTATCTCGCAACGCAAGCGAAAGCAGGCAATGATGCCGCGTTTAGGCAATTGTTCGACAAGCATTATAAATGGGTTTATAATAAAGCCTACCGAATGCTTGGAAATTACCAGGATACAGAAGAGGTTGCCTCGGATGTATTCATTAAGGTTTGGCAGAAGCTAAACAAAAACAAATGGGATGCAGAAAAAGGTAGTTTTCAAGCATGGTTAAATATGGTGGCTCGAAATACTATCATCGATGCAATACGAAAACGGAACCGGATTCGGGAACATCCGCTGAGCGGTTCACCTGACGAAGATGAACAGCCGCTGAGTAAATATGAGGATCCCTATTCAGGCCCCGAACAAGAATTAGAAGCCGTAGAAGCACAACAGATTTTGGAGAGTGCCCTTGAACAGGTCACTAAATCCAATCATCGGATCGCGTGGATGTTACGGCACTTAGAAGGTTACAGTATTGCAGAGATTGCCCGCATTCTTAACCGAAAAGAAGGAACCGTGAAGATCTGGATTTTTCGGTGTACAGAAGAACTGCGGAAAATTCTGGTTGCTAAAGGCATCCAGTGGATTTATTAATTTGGAGGACTAACTAATGCGCTTCTGGAAGAAATGGCGGAAGGCTGGGATCTCAGCAGACGACCTTAAGAAGGCAGAGATGCTGGAAGCTTATACGCGTTGGCTGAAAAACGAAAAGCTATCTCGTAAGCAGAAAGGTCTTTTGAAGGGAATTAACAGTTTCCCGGAACTTCAGCCGTTGAAACAATTAATCGATTTTACACACTATCGCTTCGAGGAAAGAGAGAACGTCATGTTACCGCCGGGCAGCCAACAGCGCGTCTGCGAACGAGTCATGGCAGAAATTCGGGGCGAGGCACCGGAGCCCAACGTTTCCACTGACGGGATGCAGCCGCAACTCGGCTATAGCCCACAAGGTATGGGTAACGAAACCACTGAAATTATGCAGGTAGACGCGTCTCTACCGAACGCGGATGCACTGCAACAGTGGGACACCGACCAATCATCCGCATCCCCCGAAATGTTGAAACGTTACGATGCTATCCGGACACTTTCCCGTTTGCACGTCCGGTTTGAGCAGAAGGATGACGAGGTATACGTCACAGACTTAGGCAGTTCTAACGCGACTTATGTCGATGATGAACGTGTCGAAACATCTACGCCTGTGCAAGACGGTTCTACGCTGAAGTGTGGAAAAATTAGTTTCAAAGTCGTTGACATTGAACGTTCATAGCTGTATAGGAGCAGCTACGAGAACGCCCAAATTCTAAGCAAATCTATGTTTTTCATGACCTTTGGTTCAATTGAAACATAGTCTATTTAGATGTCAATGCTGCGATAAATCTAAGACCCCTCACCATCGGTTCGGTGGAGAGGCTAAACGCCTGACGGAGTCCGTGTAAGACCTCGTTTGGAGGCGGTGGACGTTGAAGCAGGAATACTAAAACAAGATATGTCCATTTTTGTGTAGATATATCACGTTTTGAAGGAACAGAAGGATCAGGCGTGCATTGAAAGCAGACTATTTAATGCCCCTGTTCCTTATGAAAGCAGTGCATCTAAGGCATACCAATTCATTAGCATTGTCACATTTCCGACAAGCAACAGTTAGTTACGGACAAGCTTGCTATGTTGAAGCCATCCAACACTATCTCGCTGGCTTGAAATTGGGTGCAGCCCAGCATCACTATATCTATGCCGATCTTGCGAAAGCATACGAGATGGTTGGAGAATGGGATACAGCATTGGCATGCCTAGATATTGCACTTCGATTGTGTCCAGATTCACCGACAGCCCTTAGACGTCAGGCACGCATTCTTGATGAGAAAGCGTGTTATGACGCGTTGGTCTGTTTGGATGATTTGCAGGAACCTCCACCTCAAGGATTCCTTGAACAGCTGCAGCTGGACGCTACAGTCCCGCCCAAATACACTATGAATGCCGAATTTTTCACGCTGACCTGCCATTCCGCGATGCACTCGCAGACGGTGTGGAATATTTGTCGACTGATTCATCGAACTTATGGGGAACTCGGCGAAATGCTCGGGTACTATCCCCTATCCGCCGTACCTATCTCAGTTACAAATACAAACGGTACCGAGCTATCGCAACGTTTGCTGCCGAACTGGGCGAGTGGCTGCTACGATGGTAGTATCCAACTGGTATACTGCGCAGTGAGTGAACCGGTTTTGGGCATTTTATATGCGCTGCTTCGGCATGAATGGACTCATCTATTGGTCCATCATTTAACGAACGGACAGTGTCCTATATGGCTCGATGAAGGATTGGCACAAAGTGTTGCCCGTCCTATGTTCCAGTCCGAACGGCTCAATTTGCAACAGGCAGTCGAAACAAAGCGATTGCTCCCCTTTACTGCACTGAGCGAACCGTTCAGCCAACTTCCTGCGAAATATCGGAAATTAGCATACATCCAATCCACAGCAATCGTTGAATATCTTATTCAGCAATTCGGTC
>JAPPDN010000676.1:2887-3336 GCA_028824575.1 Candidatus Poribacteria bacterium
CGTGCTGCTTCATCGATTGGGTAACAATATTCCTACAGAGACAGCACTTGAACAAACTTTCGGTCTAACGCTGAAGGAAATCCCCTTCGTGGGCACCGCTTAGGGCGCGAATCGCAAATTTCTCATACAAAAACACCAACAATGACGAAACTTGATATCGGTATCCTCATCCTTGTTGGACTCGCAGGCATAAGTTGTTGTCGTGCGGGTTTCACCCGAAGTGTTTGGGGTGTATTCGTAATTGGCGCGGGATTTTTCGTGGCATGCCAATTTTGGCCTCAACTCGCGGCATTCCTTCAGAAACTCATAGCAAATCCCGCTTGGACGAAATGGCTGAGCATTGTTGCTATTGTACTTGTCGTTTCTATTCTCCTTGACTCACTCTTTGAGCGTATCCAGCGTATCCTCGAAAAAGGGGTCTTGGGTTGGGCAAACCGTCTATTAGGATT
>JAPPDN010000960.1 GCA_028824575.1 Candidatus Poribacteria bacterium
CATCCTCAAGTTCCCGGATGTCCAAGAGTTTGCGGGGCGTGTTTACGGAACAGGCACACTTGATGAACTCGAAATCCAGATTGAATCCACAAACCCGAATCCTGATGATACTGCCACTGCTGTTGCTGCTGCGATCCGAGATGAATTAGGTCTGCGTGCCATCGTGAAAACGGTGCCGATTGGAACATTACCGAGATATGAACTCAAATCAAAACGCTTCACCGACGAACGGATTTCGCATCCGAAAATATAATGAATTACCTATCAATTGATGTCAAAATGGTTTACCTTGACATCTAAACCTTTGGAGACTATAATTATTGCATAACGAAACACAATATAGCGTTTACATTGAAACAACAATTCCAAGTTTCTATTACACATTGCGCGGGGATCTTGAATCTCGTGCTATGCAGAGTTGGACCCGGAAGTGGTGGACCCAATACGCGGACCAATTCACCCTCGTTTCAAGTATCGTTGTTATCAACGAACTCAGCGATGGAACGAGTGAGAAAATGCAGGACAGGATTAACTTGGTCAAAGACCTTGAAATGCTGTCTGTCACTACAGAAATTGACCAGATTGCACAAACCTACATTGATAGATTGATAATGCCTCAAAATATGTTTGGTGACGCACATCATGTGGCCCTTGCCTCGTTTTATAATGTAGATGCTCTTCTAACGTGGAATTATAAACATATTGCGAACCTTAACAAAACTTATCGCATCCGACAGATAAACCAAGAACTTGGCTTACCAACGCCAGAATTGGCGACACCCCTCAATTATTTAGGAGTTGACGACTAAAATGTCAGATTATGAAATTGACGAAATTCGCAGAATTCGACGGGAAATCTCAGCAAGGTTTGGCCACGATGCCCGCAAACTCGGGGAGTACTACCGGAAATTAGAGGAAGAATACCGGAAGTCTGGCAAATACAAATTTGTGGATCCACCATCTGAGAAGCCTGAACCTACCAAGTCAGGGGACGAAAAAGCGGCAGATTGATCCAGATTCTTGACAATTCAAAGAGACTTCTCCTACAGAACACAGATGAACACACACCACACCTACGACACCATCGTTATCGGGGGCGGCCCCGCTGGGAGTACTGTTGCCACGCTTGTCGCTGAACAGGGACATCGCGTGCTGCTCCTTGAACGGGCAACAACACCGCAATTCAAAATCGGCGAATCGCTGATTCCCGCCACATACTGGACCTTCAAACGCCTCGGTATGCTCGAAAAATTGCGGACAAGCCACTTCCCACAGAAGTATAGTGTACAGTTCTATTCACGCACCGGTAAAGGCTCCACGCCGTTCTACTTCTTCCAAACCAATCCACACGAGAGCGCGGTCACGTGGCAAGTCTTACGGAGTGAATTTGACGAGATGCTTTTGGACAACGCCGGAGAGAAAGGTGTAGAGGTTCACCGTGGGGTAGGCGTGCGAGAAGTCCTTTTTGAAGGTGACACAGCAACCGGTGTTGTGACACAGGACACAGACGGTACTCGCGAAACCCTTCATGCAACCGTCATCGTCGATTCTACTGGACAGCGGTCACTTATCGGAAGGCAGCTG
This sequence comes from Candidatus Poribacteria bacterium, assembly GCA_028824575.1. Classification (GTDB taxonomy): domain Bacteria; phylum Poribacteria; class WGA-4E; order WGA-4E; family WGA-3G; genus WGA-3G. The sequence goes on from JAPPDN010000960.1 coordinate 1,585, forward strand.
AACCTGAACACGATAGAGCCGAACCTCAAAATGGCATCGCTCTTCACGCACTACGAAGGCGGTCATAGAGACGAAGGTATTGACGAAGGCGCGACACTTATTTTACACACCGAAAAGAAAGACTCTTGGTTCTGGTCGATCCCGCTGCCATATAATCGCACGAGTATTGGCGTTGTAGGCGAGTTGGACTATCTTCTCCAAAACAGAAGAGATACCGACGGAAAACTCAACGCTCAGAAAATCTTCGACGAAGAACTCAATAAATGCCTACCCCTGAAGCAACGACTCGAAAGTGCGAAGCAGCTGCTCCCGATCCAAACCACGAAAGATTTTTCATACCGTGCCAGCCGTATCGCAGGCAACAACTGGATATTAGTCGGCGATGCATTTGGGTTCTTGGATCCCGTCTACTCGACTGGGCTGTTTTTGGCACTTAAATCTGGGGAGATGGCGGCGGATGCGATCATTGAAGCCTTCAACAAAAACGACTTTTCCGAAGCACAACTTGGGAGTTTTGGACCAGCGTTTGTAGACGGAATGGAGGCATTTCGGAAACTTGTTTACGCTTTTTATACTAAAGAATTCAGCTTTGCGCGGTTTCTATCAGAATACCCAGAGCATCAGGATGGCATCGTTGATATTTTGAGCGGAGATGTGTTTAGGAAAGACGTAACACACATCTTCCCGGCGATGGCAGAAATGTGTCCACTGCCACCTGAAATCTCGCTCGGTTAATATAGCACACGCGCCACATATCTATAGGAGAAATCCATGAAATCAATCACGTCCTATCTATCCATTATCGCTCTCATCTTTGCCCTGAGCATCGGGTTCGGCTGCGATAACACACAAAAACGCCAATCTGCCGAGGGTGAGAAGGCAGAAGGTGGGAACACTGCAAAACGTGTCCACATCAGCATCGGGACAGCCCCGACGGGTGGTGCATTTTTCGTCGTGGGTGGTGCGATCGCTGCTGTAGTTGCCGATAACACTTCGGAAACCAATTGGGAAGTGACGGCTGAAAGCACGAAAGGCACGCAGGAAAACATTCGTCGTCTCGCGAATGGTGAACTTGAATTTGCGCTTGCCAACGCTGCCATCTCTTACTTCGCCGTGCGTGGCGAAGGCGCGTGGAAAACGGAACACGCCATCCGTAGTGTCATGACGCTTGCCCCGAATGTCGGTCTATTTATCACATCTCAGTCTTCAGGTATCCGTAAAATTCAGGATTTTGCTGGCAAACGAATCGTTGTTGGCCCCGCAGGCGCAGGTTTTGAGTATTTCCTCGAACCGATATTGTCTGCACACGGCATCAGTTACGAAAATTTTTCGCCGCTCAACAGTCATTATACCGGGGCGGTAGATTTATTAGCAGACGGTGCTGCTGCCGCTGCGTTCATGGGCGGTGCGATCCCAACCCCAGCCGTCATGCAAGCCAGCACGTCTCAGGACATCTTTTTCATCCCATTCGATGAGACGGCAAAACAGTCTCTTTTTGATACCTACCCTTTCTTTAGCGCGATTACTATCCCTGCCGATACCTATAAAGGACAAGCGGAACCTTTTGCGAGTATGAATGTGGGTTCAATGCACCTGATCACTGCCGAAACAGTTGATGAAAAGACTGTTTATGAATTCACGAAAACCTTGTACACACATCGCGCAGAAGTCGTCAAGATACATAAAGCCGGGAAAGCGATTAATCCGACAAACATTGTCAAAGACGTAGGCACACCTTTCCATCCGGGT
>JAPPDN010000416.1 GCA_028824575.1 Candidatus Poribacteria bacterium
CTGGACATGCACAAGGCAGTTCGGGCAGATCACCGACACGTTACAGGAACTGACGGCACTTCGTGAATACCGTCGACCACTATTGGAACTGAGTTTTGAAGCAGAAGCCGCTTTCACACCACACCTCATCCATCTTCTCAAGCAACTCTGTACCACGCAAGACACAACCGAACTCCAAACGGCAATTGAACAACGCCTCGATGAAAGTCGCGATCGGCAGACACACGTTCAACTCTTACTGTACTTCTATCTTAACAGCGAACAGATCGCAGCATCCTTTCGACTCGCTCGACGCGAAGAGGCTGCCCCTACTTTTATCAATCTTATGCTGGAACGTCAGGATGAGGATACGGTATGGGAGGCACTCGAAGAATTCTCACTAACGATTGAGGAATACTGGGATATCCTCAAAAATCCACTTGCCAGCCGCATCCCGAATTTCACTGAGCAACTCCTCACGTTGGTGGAAGGGCAGCGTCCGGAGATCGCTATTATGCTCTATCAAGGACTGATCGAACAGGTGTTAACCTCACGGAAACGCACGGATTATAAGACAGTTCAGCACTACCTGACCGAAGCACAGAAACTCTATCGGCACCTCGACCAAGAAAGTCAGTGGAAGGCTTATCTGGAAGTACTCCGAGACCGACACCACCGCAAACGGACGCTCCTTGAAATGCTCGAATCGCCACTTGTCACGAACCCTTCGATGACGTAGCAGAGGGACTATTTTGTCCGACATGGCCCCGCGCTTCCAAGACCTTATCAACTTAGGGATCCTCTTAGAGATTTTCCGTGACATTTTTGTCGCAGTCCCGTAGGTTGGGTTGAACGGATGCCACCGAAACCCGAAAATTAGAGAAGAACACAATTTTCTCCAGATACGCCACAGCCACCAGAGACCGAGTGAAACCCAACGCTTGGCTTTGAAGTTCCTCGGACGATGAACGTGTAAAGTTGGGTTTCACTCCGTTTCTGAATAGATAGGGCGGGATATTGGAAACCTTCGGGTGTGTTTGGTCTATCAACATCCCACTTCTCAACGCCGTTCAACCTAACGGAAATCCGCAGAAACACCCAAGCAAAGACACCAAGCAAAAACACCTACGGGACTGAAGAGGGCTTTGAAGTCTTCAAGGTTTCTGCGCAGTATCCGGTTCGGTTAGGAAACCGAACCTACCGGGCCTGGAGAAAATATAGAATTACCGAAATATTCTCTTACACTTCATCAAACCGAACCTACCGGGCCTGGGTCTGAGACGGTTATTATTTCTAAAATTGACACCTATGGTGCGGTTTGGAACCACACCGGGAAACCTGCAAAAGAGGACTCAAAAATTTAGGAAATCCGATAATTTATTTAAAACTAAATAGTCCTGTTTTCTTAGAATTTCCCAAAGACACGGACAAAAATTTCCATGTAGTTTTGGTCGTTAACTTCCCCGATTGCGCGTTGGTCTATGTATCTGGCACCGATATGTAAAAACATCTGCTTCCGATAGGCGGTGAAACTTTTCTCCATCTCAGCCAATAACGCCTGACGGACAAAATCGTTATCATCATCACGCATATCATTGAACAAAAGAATTTGACCGCCACCAGTAAGTTTGATAGTCTTCGTAAATTGATAGACGACCTTGAGAATAAGCGCAGGAGCCATATCACGCACGTGTGTACGTTCGATTTCGCGCAATCGGAGCCCGCGTGAGATCTCCTCGCCGTCGATTTCCGCGGTTAGCGGAAGGTACTCGATCCTGTCTTCTGCCATGCGGAAGCCGTTGCGGATGGTATATTTGAACATTGGACTAATTTCCAGCGATTTGGAGGGACGCAGGCGGTACAACGTCTTGAAAATACCGACCTCGTAGTGTTCATTATCTCTGTCGAAATCGTAATCGTACTGAATTTTGGCACGAGCCGTCGTGACCATTCGTTCAATTCCGTGATATTCATACGTGAATTTGGCGGTGTTAATGAGGTCGTTCTGCATCAACCGCGGGTCCCTGCGTCTTTTTTCGACTTCGACACCGCCATCGACATAGAAGAATTGTAGATCTCCCTCTCTGACCATTTTCTGGATTTCCGGCTGGGATCGATAGAGGCGTTCCTCTTGTCTCCCCAAAAATCCGGCATAATACCACGTCTCGTCAGGAATCCGATCCTTTACCAATTTGAGTTCGTTCTCAACAACAAGCAAAGAAGCTTGTGCGAGTTGTTTTTGGTAAACGATGTTAGCGAATGCTTTCGTTGAGGTGGGTGTATTTCTGAGTCTGAGGTTCTCTTCTATCTGCAACCCAAGATCGAGGTCAATGACGCTCACCTGCTGACTTATCTTACGGTTCATAAAAAGCCGTATACCTCGCAGTCCGACATCGAATTCGTAATTCGGGTCTTTATCATTTTCCTCCTCATCCCGAATACCGTTGTTGTTCCGATCGCTTTCGTCAAGGAAATCCTCATCGACATCGAAAAGCAGAATGTCATCCTCATAGTCAAAGATACCGTTGTTATTTTTATCAAGGTCGCCGGGAATAATCAGGGAGGGAGGGTCAAGAAACGTGTTATCGGAGTAGCGGTCTTGGTCATCATTATCGCCGACGGAGCGGGAGGCATCGAACCGAGGACCGACACGAAATACTTCTGCCTGAAAAATCGTATCGCCGACGGTTTGGAAGGCTTTAAAAACCGTTGTCATCGCATCGAAACGTGAAGCCAGATTCTTTTGCAACGCGTTCTTCGGCGTGACAGCCACCTCTGCTTTCACACCGTAGTTGGTAAAATTAGTTTCCAAGTCCACCGCCCACACGGGTACCTCTCGGAAGTACCAAGAAAGCCCCAGTTGTGAATTGCCGAACTTTGTGACCTCACGCAAACCGATGCCAGACCCTTCCGTCCTTTCCTCTTGCCCGTTCAGGCGATTGAGCAAGCCAGGTACCATTAGGATCGTCCAATCAGTTCGGTTGGAGCGCACCTCCCAACGGACACCACTCAGGTCAATCTGATCAAAGGTGAATTTCGTAAAGGTTGTCGGGACCTCTCCGAGACTGAGGATATTTTTCACGCTGCCCGCGGTTTCCTCAATGACCATGACACTGTGGAAACCGCGCCGAAAGAGGCGATCAAAATCAAAGTCGTCTTGCCTGACCCGCTCTTCTTCAGTGTCTGCAAGAAAGTTTCGTCTGTTTGTGAAATCGTATTCGACGCGTCCAGAAAGGAATAACTTGCCAAATAGACTGTATACGTCCTCTGCGTCAGCATAGAACACCAGAGAGCAGTTCAACAATAGGAGGAGAAAGCAAGGGATCAGGTACTTGCGGACACCTGTTTTTG
>JAPPDN010000526.1 GCA_028824575.1 Candidatus Poribacteria bacterium
ATCTATTCTTGTCTGCCTACCGGTGAGGATATTCAACGCCACACGCATCAAGATACCTACTACTGCCGTTTGGCGCAAACGGATGGCACACGTATTGTCTATCACGCTGGCGCGGACCTGTTTGTTTATGAAATTGAGAATGACACTGAGACCCGCGTTGATGTTGAATTCCGAAGCCCGCGCATCCAGCGACAACGAAAGTTCGTCAACGCATCCGCGTATCTACAAGAGTTCGCGCCAGCCCCAGACGGTCATGCGTTAGCAGTAACAGCCCGCGGTAAACCCTTTACAATGGCAAATTGGGAAGGGGCAGTCCTTCAGCATGGTGAGCGTGATGGCGCGCGCTATCGCTTCACACAGTGGCTTAACGACGGTAAACGTCTTGTCACTATCTCAGATGCTGGCGGTGAAGAGGCACTTGAGATTCACACTCGCGATGGCAGTGCTGACGCCGTCCGCCTTGACGCGCTTGACATCGGACATGTCCGGGAACTTTCGGTCTCTCCACAAACTGAAAGCGATGAAAATGACACTGTACTTCTCGTCAATCACCGTTTTGAACTTTTGCACATAGATTTAAAGACACACGAACTCCGTACGCTTGACAAAGGTCATTATCAAAGCATTCGAGGTGCGGCTTGGTCGCCTGATGGTAAGTGGTGCGCCTATAGTTTCGCACCAACAGAGACGACTCGCTCAATAAAACTCTGCAAGATTGAAACGGGTGAGACATGGCTCGTCACTGAACCTGAATTCAGCGATTTCGCACCTGCATGGGATCCGGACGGGAAATACCTCTATTTCCTCTCTTATCGGGAATTCAATCCGGTTTACGATGCACTCCACTTTGATCTCGGTTTTCCTACGGCGATGCGTCCCTTGTTAATAACTTTGCAGGAGACTTTAGGGAATCCATTCGTGCCGGAACCCCGTCCGCTTGAAGAGGAGAAGGAAGATAAGGACAAAGAGGGTGAGGAAGAAAAGCAGGATGATGGTGATAAGGCATCTGACGAAAAATCTGAGAAGAAGAAGGATAAGCCTGAACCGATCACCATAGATGTAGAAGGGATTTCACAACGTGTCGTCGCCTTCCCGTATCCACGTGGACGTTACGGACAGATTGCCGGTATTGAAGGCAAAGTGATTTTTACCGCGTTTCCGGGAGAAGATACACCGCCCAGTAGCGATAGCAGTGATGGCCCCAGAGGCACACTTCACGTCTACGACTTCAAGGAACAGAAGAAGGATACGCTTGTTTCCAGTATTGACGGCTTTCGCCTCTCACGCGACGCTAAGACGCTCGCTTATGTAGCCGGGAACCGTTTGCGTGTTATCAGGGCTGGCAAGAAAGTTGAGAAATCCGAAAGTAGAGGTGGATCGAGCCGGCAAACGGGGTGGATCGATCTCAATCGTATCAAAGCCTCCGTTGTGCCTACAGCCGAGTGGCACCAGATGTATCGAGAGGCATGGCGACTCCAGCGCGATTTCTTCTGGACAGAGGATATGTCGGGTGTGGATTGGGAGCATGTGTATCAGCGTTATTTACCGCTCCTTGATCGGATTGCGACGCGCGGTGAGTTTTCGGACCTAATGTGGGAGATGCAGGGTGAACTTGGCACTTCACATGCGTATGAGATGGGCGGTGATTACCGGAGTTCACCGAACTATGCGCAGGGGTTTCTCGGTGCCGATTTTGCCTACGATGCGGAGAGCAATGGGTATCGTATCACACACATTCCACGTGGCGATGGTTGGGAAGCGTCGAAGGATTCGCCACTCAACGCACCGGGCGTTAATGTCCGTAAAGGCGATATTCTGCTTGCGATCGGGGGGCAACGTGTCAGCGAAACCGTTTCGCCGGGTGAGCTGCTCGTGAGCCTCGCGAATCAGGAAGTCGAAGCAACATTCCAAAATGCGGAAGATGACGAAAAACGGGTCGTGACGCTCAAAGTGCTTGGCGGTGAGCACGAGCTACGCTATCGTGAGTGGGTGTCACAGAATCGACGATATGTCCATGAAAAGACGGACGGTAAAGTCGGGTATGTCCATATTCCTGACATGGGGAGGCGTGGGTATGCGGAGTTTCACCGCGGTTTTCTCACAGAGGTGAGTTATCCCGGTCTGTTGGTTGACGTGCGTTACAATGGCGGTGGGCATGTTTCGCAGCTCCTTTTAGAGAAATTGTCTCGGCGGCGGATTGGGTATGACGTGCCGCGTTGGGGGACGCCGCATCCGTATCCAGATGCTTCCGTCTTAGGTCCGATGGTGGCTGTCACCAATGAGAACGCTGGCTCCGATGGCGATATTTTCTCGCACTGTTTCAAGTTGATGGAGTTAGGATTGCTCATCGGAAAACGGACATGGGGTGGTGTTATCGGTATCTCACCGCATCAGGCGTTTGTGGATAGAGGCGGTACGACGCAACCGGAGTATTCTTTCTGGTTCGTTGATGTCGGTTGGAGCGTTGAGAATTACGGCACGGACCCGGATATTGAGGTAGATTATCGTCCACAGGACTATATCACTGATGCCGATCCGCAGCTTGACCGCGCAATCGAAGAACTTCTCCGACAGATGGAAGAGAATCCGCCCGAACTCCCCGATTTCGGTGAGCGCCCACGCTTAACGTTGCCAACTTTACCGAAAGCGTGATATGATATGTATAGTGTTATACTTGGAAACGGATGTGCCTCTTGCTGGCACATCCCTTAAAGAATGAAGAGGATTAAACTTATGGTCCCGACTATAACGAAGTTAATCATAAAGGTTGAGCAGCTTGAATGGGATTTAGCAGAAGTGAAAAAAGAATTAGTGAAACTTCAAGCATCTGAGATGAAGTCGCTCACACCTGAGGAACGCGCAGCTGCGTATTCCGCCCGAACACGAGCACAAAATGAGAGATTACACCCATCGATTAAAAAGGCACTCGGAAAACCCGATCCCGATGCTAAAACTCTTACCGCTGAGGAACTCCAGCAGCTTCAATTGGAAGAAGGGGTAAAGCCAGAGGATAACATAGGTAGTCGTGCTATCATCGAAGAGCGGGAGAGGCGGAGCGAGTGAATTTTTTCTGGTTAGATGCAAGTGCCTGCGTCAAACGGTACATTGTAGAAGAAGGAACACCTCTCATCAACTATTTTTTCCGTCGTGTTCCGTTAGATGATATGTTTTGCTTGCTTGAAGGAGTTGGCGAAATTATCTCTGTCATCGTACGTAATAGAAATAGAGCGGAAATTACCACAAGAGCCTTCAATCAGGCAAAACAGTTATTGGATGATGAGATTATTCATCGCAAGGAAGTTGAACTCGTGTTGCCAACCGAAAACAAGG
>JAPPDN010000501.1 GCA_028824575.1 Candidatus Poribacteria bacterium
CCCATAAGGAGATCGTTCAGTCCGGCGTTTCGTCCAGGGCCAACGAGTAGTCCCAAAGTAGACAGATAAAGACAATTCTAATTCTGCCCCGGTGAATCAGTTGCCGGGGCGGTTTTTTGTCCATGTACTTATAGGTTATAGTGGTTCTATGTTTGAAAGGAAAAAGTGATGTTAGCCTGTATTCAAGAGAAGATAACGTTCTGGGTAACTTTCGGGGTTGCGATTTCGATACAGGTAATAACCAACCCCGCATCTGCACAGGAAATCCACGCAAGTCTGTGTCTTCATGGTTGTCCAAACGGATCGCCAATGTCCAACGACCTTGTGATTCGTGATATCTATATACTGAGCAATAACGATTCGACTAAGTTCGCGGATTGGGTTGCGTACGGTGTCACAAATAACACCATAGGAAAATCTGAGGATCGTAACTGGAAACCAGATCCCTGGCTGTCAACCGATGAAACTCTGGTTCCCGATGACTATAAAGGGGCTCATGCCGAACTAAATACTGACCGTGGACATCAAGCACCTCTTGCAAGTTTTACCAGTACACCTGATTGGGAGGCAACCAACTTCCTTTCCAACATAACACCGCAAAAAAGTGCGCTTAATCAGGGCGTTTGGGTCAAACTTGAAACAAGGGTACGTTTGTTGGCCACATCCTCACCGACCGATACCGTATTTGTTATGACTGGACCGTTGTACGAAAGGGAAATGCCTTCCTTGCCAGGAACCGACAAAAGCCATGTGGTCCCAAGTGGATACTGGAAGATTATCGCCACCACAAAGGATGGTGACATCAAAATCGCATCCTTTGTGTTTGATCAGGAGACTGAACGAAGGGCGCAAATCTGCGACGATAGATTCATCACCAACGTGCGCACGATTGAAGAAAGAACCAATTTAGACTTCTTCCATGCATTGTCTCAGGATGAACAGGAAACACTTGAGACAGGTCCATCAACCTTACTTATGGATCTTGGATGTGATCCGTAGTGGTGAATCCTAACTGTTACAATGCGTGAATTCTATTGTCGAGAGTGAAGGGAATTGGTATATATGGTGTATATCCCAGAAATCTATGTCATGAGACCTTTCTATGCTAAACGGGACGGGCATATTAGATCTGATATGTTCGTCCCGTTGTGTAATAAGGAAACGTTTGCCGAATGCCGGAATTAGAATGGTGGCAGTGGGTTCTTGGGTTAACCCTGACTGGGGTAGGATTGTTGTTTGGAACGTTGGCGTTCAAAGTGGCTTTAACATTTAACGTTACAGAGTGGTTAGAAAGACGAGACCGGAAGTGGGAACAACGTATACGTTTCTGTTGCCCACACGTTGAGGTTTACAAAGAAAACGGGCAGTTCATGATACGTGGACTCATGCGCAGTCCATTCGGAACAACTCAAGCATTTTGTACTCAGTGCGGACAAGTTTTTATCGGTGGCGAAGACGAAGGTAGAGAATGGGTTGAATACTATTCAAGAAACCACGATGAGTATTTTGCAAAAATGAAGGCATTTCAGAAGTTAACTAGAAAAGTGCAGAAGTTGTAACTACTGTATTACTCCCAATCTGTGGCGACATTGAAAAGGCAATTTGGACTTTGATAGTAGGTAATTCGTTGACAAATTCACTAAACCCTGTAATATCGTGTTATGTAACCCTGTGAATTGTCTGAGGGTTGGATTTAAGGGGAAACGTTGTGGAATGGTTTAAAGAATGGGCAAAACCTGCCGTAGTCATTGTGGCGATTGGTCTCATTGCCAATTGCCAGAACCAACGTTTTGATACCATCGACAATCAGTTGAAGGTAATCGACGAAAGAACGTTTGAAATGAATACCCGTCTTTCTCGTATCGAAGGGAAGTTGGATATAACTGTTAACGTTCCGAACAACGAATCACCACCAGCTCGGATCGAGAAGTAACTACTGGGAAGGCGACAAGACAGAATGTCGGAGGACACATGGGAGAGAAAATAGAAATTAGGATGCAAGGGGGATTCGACGAGGAGGATTTCAAAGGGTTTGAAGATATGATCGAAACACAAAAGACCGTCGATGAACAGTCCCAAGATTCCGAAGACGGTGTTCAACCACAGATCGCAGATCCGAATGACGAAAGTAATAACACATGATCGCAGGTTAATCTTGTGTTTGTACCTCAAAGCCCCGGTGCACCATACCGGGGCTTTTTTTATTATTATTGTTCAGGATTTTGGTTTTACAACTGGATTCCACTAGAACCCTAACGGGAGTTTCATATGACACGCACAAAGATGGTTGTTGTCGGCCTGATGTTGTTCACGGTTCAAGGTGCGCAGGGACAGGAAACACAACTCGGACATTTGAAGAAAGACAATCCCAACGAACTTAATGTTATGTTTGCCCAAAATGAATATTGCTTGGGGTCATACGAACGAATCGTGAACAACGAACTAATCAAATCGCGCATTAAGAAGTTAGGGGAATTCGCAGAAATGAACGTACCGATTTTATGGGTTTCGATTACATGCACCCCAATGGATAGCGGAACTGGTTTGATATTCAACATCGATGTTGATTTTGTGCGCAGGGTTCCCGCATATAATCCACAACCGGGCGAACTGTCTTGGACAACAATCACCCATAGTCCAAGTTATGGAAATCACGGATATATACGTGACTCGGCGACAGAAACTGAACAGTTTATTTCCAGTGCCCTTCGCGGTTTCGTTGAAAACGCCTTGTCCGATTACCTTCGAATCAACTTCGATCTGTGATAAACAACTCAGTAAACGGGGGTTTCTTGACCATCGAACCGCGAACGGTGAGAGACCGGTTCGATGCGAGACTTAAAACGTCCTTCGTAGAAACCCCCGTTTGTTCGTGATTCCAAGTAACAAGAAACGAGTAAATAACATGTATTCAGAAATGGTTAAAAAACGAGCAGAACTTTGGCGACAACATGTAGGGTTGTACACTATGCCCATGCCGTTGTATGAGATATTCCAATGGTTGTACCTAATCTCTATGGTCGTTTCGAATTTCTATCTAATCCGTTGGGGTTACTATCCATCTGATTTGCCGTCCATATTGCAACTACTATTCATATCAGGTGGAGCCAGCGGTATCTTCGCATTTACGGCTTCGATTGTAGGGTACAGGATTTACTATGAAATACACTTCTTCTACGGGATAATATCATACGTTTGGAGACGTAGAAGAAGGTAATGCAGTTTGTTTACTAAAGTATATAAGTCCCCTTGTATTGCCTAACACGAACAACCGATTGAATTACTAAAGTTACGTGGTGCGGGTCAGCATGAAGTGACGCGCGGCACCG
>JAPPDN010000448.1 GCA_028824575.1 Candidatus Poribacteria bacterium
GATCCCACAATCCGCTCCGCACAGGGGGAAGAATCCCCCTGCTTTAGCGGGGGGAGTATGTCAAATCCAGTTCTGTGGAATGGTAATAGGCGTGTTGCATGTAAGACCTGTTTTATAGTTTAAATTTGATCGCGTCATGACAAGGATAACAATATGACACTTATCGTATCCATCAAAATAGAGGATCCTCGGTTTGAGGAAACCTATACTGCTTATGTGACAAGAACGTCTACTGGGTGGAGTGGACGGATTCCGGACGTTCCAGAGGTTGATAAATGTCATGGAACGACCGAGAAAGCACTATTAACAACTCTAAAAGACAATCTTTATGAAGTCTTGAAGGCTCGTTCGGATGCTTGGGATAAGCAAATCGACGAAGATATAAAAGCCGGGAAACTTGACCATCTTCGCGAGGAAATACTTGAAGATATTCAGGCTGGGAGGTTAACCGATCTATAAGACCACCCCTGGATTTTGGGAATGTTATCAGAAACTTCCACTTTCTATTCAAAAACTTGCAGACAGGAAATTTAATTTACTCAAAGAAAATGCAAGTCATCCTTCTCTTGAACTTGAAAAAGTTGGCGAATGGTGGAGAGCAAAAGTCAGTGAGAATTATCGAACGTTGGCATTTGAAAGCGAGGAAGGTTTAGTATGGTTTTGGATCGGAGACCATGACGGATACATGGCGTTGATAAGAAGTAAGAGAAGAAGATAAAGCAAAAGAGCCGTCGGTTATCAAACTGGCGGTTCTTTTTTTTCAGCCCGACAGCGAAAGCGTCTTTCCTGCAAATAAACATTGAAAAGTATGCGGTCGCATTAATCGTCGGCAATGCCGGTAGTGATCTCAATCTGTCCTTCATCTCTCACGATCCTTTCAATGTAGAGTTTAAACGTATACGTCTGATGATTCTTATATTTTTCGAGGTTTGAAGGAAAAAAACCACCCACTGCAACATCATCTATAATCCAAAATGTCACATCCCTATTATTTGTGGCAAGCGTCATCGCGCCTGAATAATTTTTTACCAATTCCGGGTCTACGTCATCTCGAATACCCAGCAGGTCATTTAGCCTATCAAGTGAAACAGTCGCTTGAAGACGTACTGTTTTCCCAACATAATTCTCATCACCCGTCACAATCTGTTCAAGCGTCGTGTTGATAATTTCAATATCCGTTTTCGCGGTGTGTGCAGGGATATCAGACCGGATGGTGAAGAAACGATCTCCGCCTGTAGTTATGTTTTCGGAAGTGTCTTTTATAACAAGTGTGAAGGTGTAAGTCGTATGACCTCGAATATGTGCCAGATCGCTTTCCATGTAGTTTAAATAATAGTGATCGTGCACAGACTTAGCGTCTGAGTCCGTGATAAAAAAATGGACTTTATTGTGATGCGTAAACAATTCTAACGTTGGAGGATCCCCATCAGCACTCGGATAAATTCTGCCAGCAGCGGTGATCGTAACCTTCTGTCCCTTGTATTTTGAGTTGACCCCGTGTGCTTCAACATCGTTAACAATGTCGGCAAGGGAGATCACTTCTTCCTGATGCAGTTTGGCAGCACATCCGCCAAAGATAATGATAGCAAAGCACGTACATAAAGATGTAAAAAGTTTCAGTACGGATTCTATCGGAAGACCGTAGCGAGCGTTGCGTCTACTCAACATAGCCCAAATCCCGTAACTTGCCCTCTAAAATTTCCGTTTCCTCTGCCGTGGATTCTTGCGCCTGCAGGTGCTGATAATTGGAGTTCACCAAAATATCATCATAAGCATCACGGAAACGATCCGGGTCTTCACAGGCGAGATCTTCGCCGCTCAGGACATATCGATACACAAACTCACCCGTCTGTTCATCTTCACGGTAGAGATACTCACCGTCCGTCAGCGACCAGAGCCGCACGCCTTCCGAATACTTGTTTATTTCTACATTGTCTACTGTCGTTCGAGAAGTCACGCGGTGATGCGGCATCTCCAAATTGTCCCGACTGAGGAACCCGATACCATAAAGACTATCCAACTCCGACAAAACCAACCGGTTTTCATCAAATTTTGATGGAGATAGCAGGTCCTGTCCATACCCGTGATAATCCACATCAATACCCGCAAGGTTCAGAACCGTCGGGAACAGATCTATCGCTGAAATCGGAGGTTTCGGAAATGCTAAGTCCGTCACACCGGGAATATGCGCCAATAGTGGCACGTGCAGGACGTTCTGGTTGAGCGTACTGCCATGATCAATAAGCTCATCACAGATACCTTCACCGTGGTCCCCGAAAATGAAGACTGCCCACTCTGGGAGCTGAAGTTGCTTCAGGATTTCGACCAATTTAAACTCAAGTATGTGCGTCGCTGCAGCGTAGTAAAACCGTAACGCCTCATCTGTTTTACCGCGACTCACAAGCGAACCGAGACTTGGTGCCCCTGGAATCCCACTCATGCCATAACCACCGTGTGTGTACCAAAAATGCAGAAAACAGAACTGCGGTGTATCCGAGGGTTGCTTTAGGTGCTCTATCAGATCTTCAAGCGAACCGAGATGTTGCGCTTTCGCATTCGGATCAACCGATGTGATGAACGGCTCAAAATCAAGGAAACGGAACACCTCCGGACGCTCGGAGCGTCCCGTGATATGATAGCCTGCATCACTAAATAGCTGAAACAGGTTTGGGATACCCTCAAACATCTTGAGATAGGTCTGACCGTAGACACCGTGCTCAAACGGGTAGAGTCCCGTGAAATAGGAGGTATGAGAAGGGCGAGTCGCGGGTGCCGACACGAAAAACTTTTCAGCGAGCGAAAAATCCTGCGTCAGCAGATCGAACTTCGGCGTATTGAAAAGCGGATTTGTCCGGCTGAGCGCGTCGTATCGCCAACAATCAATTGAGATAAGCAGAAATTTATTAACCACATTAATTCCCATTCTCTATAGTTATCGGTTATCAGTTAACAGTTTTCAGTTAAGAGAGTTATTGTGGCAGTTGAGGTTACTGTTCAAGCAACAGCAAACCTCTTTAACTGTTAACTGAAAGGTTTTTCGTAGAAAAACCGTACTGAAAACCGACAACTCCTTACTAATCTATTAACCGCGTATTGTATTGCCTTTCGGTATGCTGATACTCATCAAAAAGGTCAGGTCGAAAAGGCGATGGCGTGTAGATATAGACTGCATCACTATAAGGATCGTAAAGGATAACTTCTTCGCGGGCATCGCCACAGATATCCGCAGGAAAACAGTGATACCACCCCATTTTGCCACCGGTGGGCAGTGGGAGTTCAGGGAACGCCACCGTCCTGTTTCCAGCACCATCGTAAAGCGCAGCTGGG
>JAPPDN010000796.1 GCA_028824575.1 Candidatus Poribacteria bacterium
GTTGAACGGTGGTGCTTTTTTTATTTCTTGCAGCGTTAAGACACCCCCCGATGGACGTGTATGGGAAAACCCGCCGACGATGGATTTGCAGACCAGCATCTCATCCGCGCTTCTTGAACAACCCGGAAAGTATCAAATTCAACTCGGTGCTAATCCGACGCAATTACACCTACAAGGTGGATTTGATGATCCGTCTTTAACAGGCAACCTGAATATAAGTCAGGGGTATTATGAACAAAACTGGGAGGCAGTTGTCGATTGGTTCGCGAGGACTTCTGTCAGCGAGGTAGACGTTATACTGGATTATCCGATCCTTCGCGATTTATATTTGAACCTTGATATTGATATCCCGGATAATTTCCGTGTGCTTTCATCCATCACGGGACCGACAAATATTGAAATTTCGAGTTCAGGCGGTAAACTTATCGGTCCAATTCAAAATCCAATTTTCAATGGAACTGTTTCGGTCATCAGTGGTAGAATCGGACTTGTTCCACAGACCTTTGAATTCATTGAAGGCTCAAGAATTACCAACGGAAGTACCAGCGAATTTGATCCAGAACTCAACATCCTTCTCCAAACACCGGATCGTATTCGCGGTGTCCTGCCGAGAGATCAAAGCACCGTTGACCTTGAGATTAACGCGAGTCTGACTGGTACCTTAAAGAACCCAGCCTTTGTTCTGAGCGCACCGAACGCGCCTGAAATCCTCTCGCATGAGGAGATTATGACGTTTCTTATACGCAACGCTGCATTTTCGCGTGCCTTCTGGGGCTTCACGTTTAATTTCCATCGTCCGTATGATGAAGACGCGCGATCTATCAGTGCAGAATATCAACTTAGAGAAAATATGTCCATTAAAATTGAAAACAACGAAAAAGGCGAATACGGTGTTGGCTTTGAAATAAAGGGACGCTTTTAATGGTTATCAGCGATAGCAGAATTTGTCTTATACTAATGCTCTGCTGTTTTTTTTCGCAATCTGTAGGCGCGAACGAATCCGCGGAAACTTCAGGTGATACAGAGACGCTCCTACTCACGGAAGCACCTGATGCAACGCGTATAGACAAAATTGAATACTACATTGATACCGCCCCTATACCGGAAACTACAGAACAATACAACATGCTCAGCAAGCAGACCTCCGTACGTGTTGAGGACAAATTGTCTCCGCACGCGATTCAACAGAGTATTAAGAGACTTTACGCGACACAGCAATATTCCCAAATTCATGTTTATGCCCAGGAGCACCGCAATGGCGTTGCGTTAACCTATCAACTCACATCTTTTGATCTCATTAAAGCGGTTGTGGTCGCCGGCATTCCGCAGAACCCATTCAGATCGGACATTGAAAATGCGGTAAAATCGAAGCCGGGCGGGAGATATGTCCCTGCGATTGCCAAAGCAGATATTATCTATATCAAACGGATTTGCAGAGACCATGGCTATTTTAATGCGCAAGTTACGGTTGCCGATGTCCTTACCGAAAATGGCGTATTAACCTATCAGATAACCCCAGGGGCTCCGTCAACTATCAAAAGGTTACAAACTCAGGGGAATTTCGCTATCTCAACCAACAGCCTCAAACGTGCTTGTGGCTTCAGCATACGCTATCCGGTTTATAACAAAGTTAATGTTGACACGGATGTGGCAGCAATGGAAGCACTCTACCGTAAAAACAACTATCCGACTGCCACCATCGTGCCGACCTTTACGCCTGAAACAGGGCTGTTGCAGTTTGACATCAATGAAGGCAAGCAGGTCGAGTTTAATTTTGTTTTGGGGACCGGTGAACTCTCTTTATCCGAACAAGATACCTTCAGAGAAGATATAGCCGAGGTGATAAGTACGGGGGCACCCTCTCTGTGGGGAGGACGGATAAAAGCGTATTTCAAAGACGAAGGTTATCATGGAACGACTGTGCAGGAGAAAGCTTCGGATGCCTTCAGCGTTCAACTTACGATTAATCCTGGGAACCGTTATAAGGTTACGCGTGTCACTTTTTCTGGGAACCGCGCCTTTCCGGACGCCGATTTACTACGAGAAATGACAGTGAAACCGGCAGTCGGACTTCTGGGCAGTCTGCGACTCTCGAATCTTGTTGCCAGGTTCCTCTCGCGGCGGGAACAGAAACGCTTTTTTTATCAAGAAGACCTTGAGACAGATGAACATCGACTTGATATTTTATACGAGAGAGCAGGTTATCCTAACGCAATCATCACAGCAACACCTAAAAAATACCCTTTAAACAGTGGAAACATTGGCGAAGTCACAATACACGTCTCTGTTGTTGAAAACCGAAAAGAGGTGATTCACCGATGTACGATCAGCGGTAACCGCGCGATAGATACTCCTACGCTTCTGAAAGGTTTGGAAAGCGAACTTCAGTTGCCACAACCGAATGCTGTGTTTGAAAGAACTGTCTACCAAGAGGCTGTCCGTAATGCGTATCGTGAACGCGGATATAGCAACGCAAAGGTTAATGACACTTACATACCTGAAACAGAAACTGCAGTTTTTGAAGTAGAAGGTAATTTTTCGGAATCTCTTTCGGAGGGTAACCTCCCTTTGGAAATCCGCGATGAATTTAAAAATCATAATCTGACATTCGCAGGACTTTTCATAGCCACGAATGTCGGTAACCGCTGGAGCATCCAAGATATTGAGGGAAATCCACGCTATACACTCAACCAGGAGCCGACATATCTTGAGGTATTTGAACACGGTATCCTCAATCTTGCTGTGGAAACAGAGGGTGAGCGGGTAACATTCGGTAAATTCTATTTTGAAGGCGATACGGACGTTGTAAAACAACACGTTCTCGAACGGGAAGTACGGCATCTTGAGGGAGAACTTTGGACATCTGACAGATTAAGCCGTGCCTTGCAAAACCTCTCCGGCTTAGGGATCTTTCGCGGGGTTCAAGCAGAACCTCGCGAACCGAAAAAGATAGAAGGCAGCGATGGTGTAAAGACCACTGACGGAGAGACCCCTCACGCCATTCTCAGAACCTATGATGTCTTAGTAACAGTTGAAAAGCAGCAGCAACCGAGAACCTTTAGTTATGGCGGTGGCTATAGTTTCGCAGAAGGTTGGAATGGGACGTTGGAGCTAACGAATAGCAACTTCCTCTTTAAACGGAACATCCGAGGACGCTTCCTCAGTCGATTAGGGTGGCGTGATGAATTGGGTTACCTTGTGGATGCAAGGCTCACCGAACCGTGGTTGATTGTCATGAAGCGGGTCACCTTGCGGTTATATGCTATGAAGTTAGAGATAGATGACAATGTTCGCGCACTCCAAGGGAGTTTTATCCTCAGTAGG
>JAPPDN010000746.1:0-357 GCA_028824575.1 Candidatus Poribacteria bacterium
GCCCTTGCGTAAGCTGGTGCATCGTGGCAAAATGTCTGCCCAGTTTTCCTGACATACCTTCACTTCTGGCGTGTTTACCATATCTACACGCCGAAAGACGATACCGGAATCCACGGGTGCCGGTTTCAAGGTTAATGTCACGGGTTCCCCTAACATTAACCCTTTTCCTGTAATTGTTATTTCATTTTGAATTGTTTGCTGTGAGTCTGCCTTTTCCATTTTTTATGTGTTATCGGCTATCGGCTATCCTAAAATTTTTTAATGCACATCAGATTTCTCTTTCTGACTGCTGACTGCTGATAGCTATTAACCGTGACAACTATCCCTTCGGTTTATTGTAAAGCATGCCTAACGTTC
>JAPPDN010000746.1:367-1271 GCA_028824575.1 Candidatus Poribacteria bacterium
ACGAGAGGCACGCCGAATTTTTCGTATCATCCTGTTATGTTCTGAAAGCGTCTTTGAGAAGTGATGTTTTCCTTCGCCTATTGCCACGAAATAAAAATAGTCTGTTTTTTCGGGGCGGAGTGCCGCCATCAGTGAATCAATACCCGGATTGGCAATAGGTCCCGGTGGTAACCCCCTATGTTTGTATGTATTGTAGGGCGAGTCAATACTCAAATCTGCTCTCGTTAAAAGTCGTTTTGGATTTCCTAAAGCGTACAGCACTGTTGGATCCGCCTGAAGCCGCCATTTTCGTTTAAGTCGATTATGGAAGACACTCGCGATCCGAGGGCGTTCCGATTTAGATTGTGCCTCCTTTTCGATCACGGAAGCAAGCGTCACAATTTCGTGCTGTGTAAGCCCTAAGTTTTGTGCCTCTTCATCAAATGTTTCGGTCCACCGCTGTTTGAATTCGTTGAGCATCATCTCAACAGCCTTTTCAACCGTCGTCCCTTTCGCGAACTTGTACGTATTCGGGAAAAGGTAACCCTCTACGGTCTTATCTTCAAGTCCGTACCGTTTCAACAGTCCAGGCGATTCAGTGGCTTCCAGAAATGCCGCAGCTGTGCCGAAACCTGTTGTTTCCCAAAGTTGAGCGATGGCAGGTGTCGTTAAACCCTCTGGAACTGTCAAACTAACGAGCGTAACCTGTCCTTTTTCAAATTCATCAACGATGTGCCACAACGCCATATTTCGTCGCAATGCATAAGTGCCTGCGCGTAAACGTCTACCGGTTCCCCTATGTCGGACGATTATACGAAACGCATATTCATTCCGAATTAACTTTTCTTCGAGGAGTCGCTTTGCAATTGATCGCGAACTACTTCCAATGGGCACCTCGAAGTTAACAATCTCTTCCGAAGAGGTG
>JAPPDN010000746.1:1281-3322 GCA_028824575.1 Candidatus Poribacteria bacterium
AATTGATACGCAGATGAGACAGAGCGTGCCGAGACCGCAGAATGTCAATATGCTTATCTTAATTATTCGCTTTTTTTGTGTTGACCCCATGCGTTTTAATCGTAATTGTTGAAAGAACTCAAGTCATAATGTTTCACGTTCTGACGGAAAATCAGGCATTGGTATTATTAGTTGTAGATGCAGTCTCACGATCCTGATTCAGATAGTCAGTGAGAATGATCACTGCTGCGACCTCGTCAATGAGTTCTTTCTGTTCTTTTGTGTTTTTGTTAAGTTCTCGCAAAATCTCTTCAGCCTCAGCAGTTGTAAAGCGTTCATCCTGAAATTCAATCGGGATGTTGATGACACCCTCTAAACGTTGTGCAAACTTCTGAACTTTTTCCGCTTGTGGACCCATCGAGCCATCAAGTGAGAGAGGTAACCCGATAATAACACGTTCTACCTTGTGGATGGAAATAAGGTCTGAGATAGCAATCAGATCGACCTTCCGATTTTTCCGGGTCAGCGTACACAGCGGATGCGCTGCAACACCGAGTTCATCGCTGAGTGCAACGCCAATGCGTATATCGCCAATATCTAATCCGAGTAAAACTGCCATAACGGTTCCCTTTTTATTTTTCATCGCCTGTTGATAGTTACAGTTGGCTAATTGACTGCTGACCACTGAATCAGAAGCGACCTGAACGTAAGATAGAGATTACCAATCCGAATCCGAAGAACGTTGCAGTTAAGTAACCCATAATACCGAGAAAGAACTTCCACTCCCAAAGCCCCACACCTTGTAGGATAATTGATGAGCCAACAATCAGGGAGGCGATGATCACGCTAAAGGCAATTCGGTTGATAACACGGTCAAATGCCTTAATTACTGCTTCAAGACTCAGATGCTCTAACTCAAATTTGAGAGAGCCGCGCTGTAATTTTTGTAGGATACGACGTAATTGGAGTGGCATATCACGTGCCAGTTCCGTGAAATCTTCCACAGAATCCACGAGTTGTCGTTCCCAGCGTTTGGTTCCAACATTTTGGACAATGAATTGTGTGATATACGGTTGGCTGAATTTCAAAATATCAAAATCCGGGTTCAGTTTCATCACAACCGATTCCACTGTCGCTACCGTTTTGCCGAGCATTAAGAATGCTGGCGGTGTATGAATTTGATGACGTAGTGATGCATTAAAGACTTCGTGGATCAGTTCACCGAGGCGCAGCCGACTCGGCGGCATATTGAAGGAACGTTGTAAAAAATCGTTCATTTCCAACTTCAATGCCGCTATGTCTGTCTCATCACCAAGGATCCCCATCCGAATGTAACTCCTGACGACAGCATCTGCATCTTTGGTTAACACAGCACTGAGCCAATTGCAGATGTGCCGTAACATATCGTCGCTTATCCTACCCACCATGCCAAAGTCTACTAAGCCGATTTTGCCGTCTTCTAAAACGAAAACGTTCCCCGGATGCGGATCCGCGTGGAAAAATCCGTCGCTCAGTACTTGTGTGTAGAATAGTTCCACAAGCACTTCAGCGAGTTCCACCCGGTTGAATCCCATCTCGTCCAATTGGGCAATCGCGTCAATCGGGACACCGTCAATGCGTTCCAACGTCAAGACACGACGGTTCGTGAATTCCCAATAAACTTTCGGGATCTTCACTTTCGGCGACTCCGAAAACCTGTGATAGAAAGCATCGGTATTTGCCGCTTCGATCGTAAAATCGATTTCTTTCCGGACAGAACGCGAGAATTCACGGACAAGTTCAGTCGGTTTGAAGAGGTGCATCTCCGGGTCCCGATTCTCAAGCCGTTCTGCTAACTCCATCAAGAGGTTGAGGTCGGTCTGAATAATCGTTGCGACGCGCTGACGTTGGACTTTAACAACTACCGGTTCGCCTGTTTTTAATGTTGCTGCATGCACTTGGGCAATTGAAGCCGCCGCAAACGGGTGCTGTTCGTATGTCCCGAAAACCTCCTCAAGCGGTTGTCTGCATTCTGTTTCGATGGTGGTGCGAACCTCTGAGAAATCAAACGGTTGGGCGTGTC
>JAPPDN010000348.1 GCA_028824575.1 Candidatus Poribacteria bacterium
CAGGCAACTTTCACTAATCCCGGGACAGAACAAGATGCGCTCGCCGAATACCTCGCGGCGAACTTCGCCGAAACACCGTTTGACATGGCAGATGTTGGCCCCGAAAACGATGAACGTATTCAGAATCTCGCATTCCGTGCCGATAGCCTTGTTGTGCCGGTGGCAGGCGAGAACGCGTTCGATATAGCACTCAGCCCAGGTTTGAACATGATTAGCCTACCGCTCATGCCAAACAAACCTTACACAGCGCGTTCGTTCATGGAAAAAACCGGTGCGACGACTGTTATTGAATTCGATGCCGCTGCGCAAAGGTTCGCCGGATTCACGACAAATTCTACCGGCAACGGATTCCCGATTGAAGGTGGGATGGGATACATCGTCAACGTCACTACATCAAAGATTGTTAGTTTCAGTGGTAGTGCTTGGCAAAACACTCCACCGACAGCAGCGGCTCCGATGCAGCCATCAATTCCGAAGACGTGGGCATTTGTCTTACGCGCGCAGCTTGAAGGCATTAGTGGTGTAACGCTCACTGTCTATAATGGACACGCCAGAGTTGCCGAAGCGGATGCCGCTAACGGTTTCCACGCTGCTTGGGCAGACATGAACCGCCAAGCCGTTGTCTCTGTTGGTGATAGGCTGACGATTGAAGTACGTGATACCACCGGGGAACTCATTCGCACACTCCAACACGAAATCAGTGTCGCAGACGTTCACCGAGCGTTCACTGAACTTCGACTCACACCGGCTGACCTGATCCCGAAACGGACTGTACTGCTTGCCAATTACCCGAACCCGTTCAATCCAGAAACGTGGTTGCCCTATCAGTTGGCAAACGACGCGGAAGTTACGATTCGTATCTATTCATCAACTGGACAACTTGTTCGGCATTTGGATCTCGGATTCCAACAGGCGGGGTATTACATCGGGAAGGCACGTGCTGCTTACTGGGATGGACGTAACGATTTGGGGGAACGGCTCGCTTCAGGGGTCTATTTTTACCAGTTGAACACACCCGATTCATCAGCAACACGTAAGATGGTCATCAGGAAATAAATAGTTATCGGTTGTCGGTTATCAGTTTTCAGTGCAGAGGTTTTGATATAACAATTCACTACCAATAACCGACAACCCTACTCCGGTGGTTTCCTCCAGTGTCCCTCAGTGACCTGATCTATCAGAATGCGGGCTTTTTGGCTCGCGCGAACTTGCTTTTCGATTTCAACTGGATCCCATTCTGCTAATAGTTGCGCCTCAAGTTCTTGGCAAATCGTTTGATATGCCTCATCATTGGCGAGATTCCGAAATTCACTCGGATCTTCAGCGATATTGTAGAGTTCTGGTGGGTCGCCGAGGCTATAGTTGAATTTATATTCTCCCTTCCGCAGCATCGCCATGGGACGTTCAACGCCGTGTGCGAGGTATTCGGAGAACGCAAAATCTTTCCAGTCTCTTCTGGCGCGCTGCATCAAAGGCAACAGACTATCCCCATCAAGTTGATGCCCAGGCTGCGCGCCTGCAATATCAATAAGCGTTGCCGTTAAATCCACAAGCGAAACGACTTCATCAAACTGTCTACCGGCAGACATTTCGTCAGGAAACATGATTTGTAGGGGCACACGCGCAGATGCTTCATAGAAATTCGATTTCCGCCACATGCCGTGCTCGCCGTTCATTTCACCGTGGTCGCTGGTATAGATGACAATCGTATTCTCCGACTGCCCGGTCTCCTCAAGCGTCTTAAGCAAGTTGCCAATCTTTTCGTCGAGATAGGTAATCAATCCATAATAGCCTGCTCTCCCACGCCGAACGAGTTCCTCTGGAAAATCAACACAGCCGAACATACGCCGCATCCGTTGATAGACGGGATGCTGGTTTTCAAGGTGTCCGTCTGGAATGTTAGGGAGATCAATCTCATCAAGCGGATAAAGGTCCCAAAATCGCTGTGGCACGATGAGCGGGAAATGCGGTGCGATAAACGAGACATTGAGTGCCCACGGTTGCTCCTGTCGCGCTGGATCTCGGAGATATGCAAGAGCCTCGGTTTCCGCGAGGTCATCGACTTCAATTTCCTCAGTCGTTCCCGGGCGTGCCTGCGCCAGTCCTTGCCATGGACGGTTTGCTGGTGGTGTGCCGTTATCCCAGTCTGAGAGTCCGTGTTGTCGTTCTGCGTGTAGATCGCGGGCGAGTTGTGCGCGAAATCCGTGGAGTTGGTCCATGCCACCGAAATGCTGTTTCCCAGATAGCACAACATCATAGCCTACGGCGCGCAGGCTATGTGCCCATGTGATAGCATCTGGACGCAGTGGTGCAGCGTTGTCCCACGCCCCGATTTTGTGGATATACTGCCCCGTCATAAACGACATCCGAGATGGCATACAGAGCGGTGAATTGCAGTAAGCGTTTGCGAAAGTGGCACCGTCTTCAGCGAGTCTGTCCATATTCGGTGTCTGGACGAGCGGGTGTCTGTACGGACCGCTGTACATCGGCGCGTGTTCGTCGGACATGATGATGAGGAGATTGGGGCGTTGTTTTGAGAACATGGTGTTCCTATACTAAGGAAAATTGTTGATTTCCTCTAAGATACCACCACTGTTACACATTGTCAAGAGAAAACAACCGTGACTTTTTTCAGCAAAATACAGTTGTCTCCAGCAATATCAGTATATGGCAAGTTCCCTTAAAAACGAAAAACATTGACACGGACAGCAAATTCTGATAAAATGTACCGCAAGTTCGTGAAGATCGCCGTGTGACCAGTTTTTAGTAAGCTCCGGTGCATTGCGAAGAGGGAGGAAAACCGTGTCAGTTGCAAAAAAAAAATGGGTACTTGATACTGTTGAGAAATTATCTGTCTCTGAAATTGAAGAATTAAAGCGGTATTTGGAATACCTCATTCGGAAATCACAACTTTCAACAGCAAGTCTTGAAACCCCATCAGATTCGCCAAAATCTGAACCAACGGGCCAACCTACACAAGTTTTAGCAGCCCTTAACAGATCACATCAGGTGTCGATAGAAGATGCTGAGGCATTGCTTCAATCCATTAAAGAAGGCGAAATCCCAATCCGATTTGATTCTGATTTTGACGAATCAGCCGGTAAATAGTTGATGAATTACCTCTTGGACACATCAACGTGCAGCCTCTTGATGGCGCATGCCCCTTACGTTACTTATCATTTCGATTCTTTGTCCGATCTCAATGACTATCTCTTTACCTGTACGATTGTTAGAGGCGAAATCCTCTTTGGAATTCAGAGAGCCATGGAAGCCTGGATACGTAATTGTGCGGTTTTCAAGCGCCGGGCCAGACGA
>JAPPDN010000696.1 GCA_028824575.1 Candidatus Poribacteria bacterium
GACGGGGAATCTGTTTTGTCCTTTCTTCCAACGTGTTACAGCGTCTCCAAGGTTGTGTATCGCATTCTTGGACGCATTCTGCGACAGCTCTTTACACCAATGAAGTTTATCGTATTTGACGGCGTTGAACTCACGTTTTATCTCAATATGACTTCGCCATTCGTCGTTATCCAGTCCGGCTTTGAACGACGATAAGCCAAAATTGAAAGCAACACGGGCATAGCCCGCATGCTTTGACATCAACGTAGATTGCTTATTATTCGGATTCAGTTCTATCTTCTGAGTTCGGAGTGCCACCTTATAGCTCCATTTGCTGTTTTTCTTCGTTGACGATATTCTCTATTTCTTCTGCCATTTTCTTAGACTTATGAGAACGTCGTCCGTAGAGTTTCGCACAAAAAACTGTCATGATTTCCATCTATAATTATACCACAAAATAAGTATGTTTGTTAAGTTAAAATCAGCATAACTTTAGATTTTATCAGGTTCTTATAGGTTTTGGTAGGAAATACCGAACTGCAACTTACCCTAAAAATTGTTTTCTGTCAACGGATATGTCGTTTGGGAAGTTGTCAGTTGTCAGTTATCAGTCGTCAGAGAAATAGCGGTCGGCTATCAACAGTCAGCCGCCAGTATGCGTCGCGCGATTTAAAAATTGGAAAGGGGGTTGGTGTAAAATTTCATAGTTTTCATAGCAAAATGGGAATAGTGATAGGTTAGATAATGATCGTAAATCCACGCTGTAACTGGGCTTTTGGACAGTTTGGTGAAATTTTCCTTGGATGGTGCTATGAAATTTTGTTGTGATTGTCGGTTGTGATCGGATAATCAACGCGTTTCCGTGAAAAACCGGTATCTACGGTTCGCTGGGCAGATAGATAACATCGGGTGGTACAACAATTTTTTTGGAACTATTCGGTGGCTGATAAAACCATTGTAGCGCGATACGATATCGGGGACCTTGGAAATAGTGAATTTCAACAGGGTGAATACCTATGTCAAGTTTTATGCTGCCCTGTTTACTGACTGTTGCATGAATTCCATCGTTATCTATTATGAGTTCTCCATTAATATAGAGTTGTGAACCGTCGTCTGAGCTGAGTTCAAAGGTGTATATCCCAGGTGTGTCAATCTTCAATTCTGCGCGAAAGCGAATTGCGAAATTCTCAAAGACAGAGGGCATGTCCGGCATCGGGAATCCGATAGTGTAGTTCCGTGTGGAGACATTTAAATTTGCTGTAATAAAGGTATTGACAGGGAGTAGACGATCAAAATTGGGCATTCGGGAGATAGGCCCACCCGACACGAACACCTCTCCGATTAATCCGTGTCCTGGCATCGCTCCTGTATCGAAAATTCCAAGCCCCCTTCTAATATCATTACCCGAAATTCCAAAACCCCTTTTAAGATCATTACCCGAGCTGATATTGGAAACTGGACTGGGTGTATCTATTTGCGGCAGATCGGTGTACGTAACGATATCGGTAACGGCATTAGCGGGAATCAGTGCTTTAGGCACACTTGCCTGTAAGGAATAAGTCGAAGCAGGTAGCGAAGCATCTGATGTCCCAGCATTTGCCATCTGTCGGTTTGTACGGCCGTGCCGGGGCAAAATCCGCCGCCTTACTTGCTTTTCAGGGACAGTTTCCAATATCTCCGCAGATATATGCTCCTTCTCCGTATCAAAATGATGGGCAAGGAACACGGAGACAACGCACATCAAAGCAATATGTACACAAAGTGATAATAATAACGCACGACTTGTATGTTTTTGTATTCTCATATCTTCGATCCTTTACTATAGTATCTGCAAATTATGTATTTGACGACTGTCTATTGTTCTTTTTCTTTAACGGTAACGTCCAATCCGGAGACATCTTCAATGAAACGTTCGGCTTCTTGCACGGTAATCTCGCCGCTGCTAAAGGCTTCTCTGGCAAGCGTTCCTGCATAATGTGCGACTTCTGCTTTATCCGCTGAGGAGTTGCATCTGTCGGTTGTCGAAATGGCGTTCCGATTTTTGGGTGGGACGGATTCGCCACGCATCCGGTAAGCGAACGAGGGTGTTGATAATGTCCGGATTCTCGAAATATGCGTCGTCAAGTTGCCAGAATTGGAGGCGTGGATAGTTCTTCTGATTGTGCTCGAAACTCCGCATGTTCTCCGCTTCTTGCCGCATTTTTGCAGAGACGGGTTGAATCGTGATAAAGATGCCGACCTCAGCGTTGTGCTGATCCATGACGTGGCAGAAGGCGCGCACTTGCGTGATGGTAGGTTTACCGGTTTTGACCTCAGCGAGGATACGGGCGTTTGTCTCTTTCATCTGCTGTGGATTCCAGAGCGTCACATGTCCGACACCGTCAAGTCCACCATCGCATCCGCTCGGTCAGGTTCTGTAACACTTCTGTCGCTCCCTGCTCCGGGTCTGTCACCTTCTGAAACTCCGGGAGTGCTTCGTCCCCCGATTCGTCCCACGGTGTCTCCAGCAGAAACTCCATCGCGAACTTCGGGGTCCTGTACATCAGATCGTCGATCAGGTCCCGTAGATCGTTCTGCACTGTATTCCTCGGTAGATGTGGCCAATACGGTATCTGTCCGCTCGGTTGGTAATCATCGAGATTCTCCAGTCCCTACTCCGCGAGTTGTAGGAGATACAGTTCCCCTCGTACGGCTTCTCGTCCAATTCGAGTGCCGTCAGGAGTTCCTTCGCCTTCTGGTTCAGTGGGTGATTGTTCAGAATATCAAGGGAATAGTGTTCAAGCAAAGAAATGGCATATTCGACTGAACATTCAAAGAACTCTCGGCGTGGACGACGATATTGAGCAAGTTGTCGGTGCATAGTCCGTTCAAGCTGCTTTGCTTGATCACAAGGGGACTCATAGACAACCTCAAATGGACTTGGAACACTGGTTGATTGTGAAAGTTTTTTCGCACGTTCACTAGCGGTACCACTTGCGCGCCCAATCTTTATCAACTCCGGCATGTCTTTATTCACCAAGATATAGACAGAATCCATCATCTTACCTCTTTTTCGACTTCAACATCATCACAATGTATCTCATGGGACTCGGATACGGAAATCGCCATATCTAATAACGTGAGTTTGATAAAAGATTTTGAATTTTGTAGGTTGGGTTGAACGGAGATCTACTAAAAATTGCATAGAGCAGATGACTTTTGAGTTCATCAAGGAACCTGAAATCACCAAAAATCGAGTGAAACCCAACGCATTCTCACATCCACAGCGTTTCAAGTGTTGGGTTTCGCTATTTGTATCTACAAAAACGGGTCGTTGAAAATCGGCTACTTCTG
>JAPPDN010000082.1 GCA_028824575.1 Candidatus Poribacteria bacterium
TGCATGGCATGCAAGAGGTCACCAGTTCAAGTCTGGTATCCTCCACTTTTTTATTTTCGCTGCTCGGACGTTGTCTCTGTTTTCTTGCTGGTTTGCGACTTCGTTATTCTGCGTGGGACACCGTTATCCAAGATGCCGAAAAGCGTTAAATGGAGTTGAGCTTGCGTCGGCAATGTCTGGAGCAATTCTTCCTCGATCTTCTCGATTTGTTCCTGTGCTTCTTTGCGTTTCGCCCGAAATGCGTCCAGAGTGTCTTGAATCTCCGCATCTTCAACAAGTGAATCTTTTGCGAACCGGTTTAAGGTTTTCAAGTCTTTGACTGACTGAATCTCTTTTTGACGTTTTAACTCCCATAACGCTTCAAGTTGGGTCTGATGTGTCGATGTTACGCCAAGGTCCGCCCAAGTTCTTGCCTGCTCATTTTTATTTTCACTCTTTTGTGCCGAGGCGATAACAGTGCAGAGGGCAGCGCATACCAATATCCCAACGGCGCGCTGGGTCCAGATATATCGCTTTTGTATCCGTTTACCGTCTTGCATGATTTTCCTCCGACTTTAAATATGGAACATGTTCTGAATCTACCTATATCATGATAACACGGCAGGTAGAGGATGTCAAGACAAAACCTAAAGAACCATGCTCACTGACAACTCATGGAAACTGACGACTAATACTCTGACAACTATTCTCACCGATAACTATCCGTCTGACCGCTGACTGCTGATGGTTTCCGACTCCGAAAATAAAAAATTTCCCCTTGACAAAAAACGCTGTATCTATTAAAATTACTTATAATATTACGCCTCAAACGGCTTGGACATTACACGGAGAGGCTCTCGAATGCAAGGAAGGACTGAATGCGCTACAAAGGGTTAGAATTGGATCGGTTTCAGGAGGAAGCGATCGCGGCAATTAATCGGGATACTTCGGTTATTGTCACTGCTCCTACAGGTGCCGGCAAAACTGTTATCGCAGAGTACGCTGTCGAAAAGTGCCTTGAAGAAAACCGCCGTGTTATCTATACCGCACCGATCAAAGCCCTCAGCAACCAAAAATATCGGGACTTTTATGCTGAATACGGCGACAAAATTGGCATTGTTACAGGCGATGTGGTGCTAAATCCGTATGCCCAAGTCCTATTGATGACGACCGAAATTTTCCGAAATACCATCTTTGATGACATTGAACGGTTACAGGATGTCTCCTACGTCATTTTTGACGAAATCCACTATATTAACGATATTGAGCGTGGCACCGTTTGGGAAGAGAGCATCATCTTCGCACCCCAACATATTAAATTTGTCTGCCTGAGTGCCACGATTCCGAACATTAAGCCCTTCGCGGAGTGGATGCAGAGCGTCCGAGATATTGATATTGAGATCGTGGAGGAATTAGAGCGTCCTGTCCCCTTGGAACATCACCTCTATTTTAAAGGTTACGGTATTGGTGGTATAAAGCATATCACTACGCTTCGCAACAGAGCGCACCGCGAAACGCGTAAACGAAGACCCGATCTGCCTGACGATAAACCTATAAAGCCGCTTCCGACTGATTTTACGGAGACACGGCTTATTCCATATCTCCAGCGAGAGAAGCAGCTGCCATGCCTCTATTTCTGTTTTAGCCGAAAAGGGTGTGAGGAAAACGCATCCGCATTGGTATTCGGATCGCAGGTAGCGTTGCTTAATAAAAAGCAGAAAGCGGAGATTGTAAAGCAATTTGACGAACTTTGCGTTCAGTTTGACATCGCTGCAGAAAAAAAGGTCGCAGAGTTTCGTAAGTTGGTCAGCTGCGGGATCGCCTATCATCATGCAGGGATGTTACCCACGCTCAAAGAGGTCGTAGAACGGCTATTTACTTCTGGATTGATTCAACTCCTCTTTACTACAGAGACATTTGCTGTTGGTATTAATATGCCCGCTTGCTCTGTTGTTTTTGATAGCCTTGAAAAATTTGATGGTATCGGTTTTCGCTATCTCAAGGCGCGTGAGTATCACCAAATGTCAGGACGTGCAGGCAGACGCGGTATTGACACGATCGGTTACGTCTACTCCCAAATTGTTCCCGCTTACGCTGATACGGCTGAGATTAAAGCCGTTGTCGCTGATAAGGTCGAGCCGATTGAGAGCCAATTTAATCTCTCCTATTCCAGTATTCTTAATCTTTATCAGAAATATGGTGATGATATTTACGATGTTTACACGATGAGTTTAAGCAACCACCAAAATCGTGTACGTGTGACGAAACTCAACAAGCAGATTGAGGATAAAACTGAGAAACTACAAACACTACCGGAGCCCGAATGCATTCACGACGGTATTGAAGGGACTGAACAAATTCAGAAGCATTATCGGCAAAAGCGGAAGCGAGAGAAAAATCTCCAGCGTTTGCATGTAGAGATGTCACAAATCAAATCGCAGACAAGGGGAAAGAAACGAAAAAAGGAGCGCGTAAGGAGATTAAAAGTTGTTCACCGGGAGATAAATCGTTTACGGACGGGTGGCGATCAGAGCATTTGTGAAGAATGTCAGCACTTGCAAACATGCACAAGCAGATATAAGATTATCCGCAAAGAGGAAGAGCGACTTCAGAAACTTAAAAAGAGATCCACATTTATTGAAAATGATCCGAGGCAGCAAATAGCCGCCCGTCTTAAAGTCCTTGAAGAATTGGGCTATACTGAAGCGCAGACGCTTCTGCCACGTGGGAGCAGTGCCGCGCATATTTATGGGTATGAAGTCCAGTTGACCCAATTGCTGTTTAGCGGTTTTTTTGAAAAACTTACGGAAGACGAAATTAACTGCCTCATGGTAGCGATCGTCTCTGAACCGCGTAAGGACGGTTACTTTAAGCCACTCAAGAATGAACGTTTATTAGAGATACTCTATGCTGTCAATTCTGAAATTTCATTTATCCAGTATTTAGAGGTTAAGCATAACGTGACAGAAGTTACACCGATGCTGGAACTTCGCCTTTGTACTGCGATGCTGGCGTGGAGTCGCGGTTGTGAATTTGATAGATTAGAAAAATATGCCCGTTTGGATGCTGGTGACTTTGTCCGAACCTTCCGACTCGTTATTGATCAACTCCGTCAAATTCGCCGTGCTATGGCTGGACATACGGCTCTCGTTGATAAACTCAACCGATGCATCGGAAAAATTAACAGAGATGTTGTTGATGCCGAGCGACAATTGCGAATCGGGCAGGAAAATCTCGATGAAGTGAGGGCAGAAGACGTTGTTGATGTCAATGCGTCGCCGTCTGTAGTCCGTGAGGATCTCGATAATACTGAAGTGGAAGATGAGATATTGC
>JAPPDN010000697.1 GCA_028824575.1 Candidatus Poribacteria bacterium
TTGTGTATGTCAGTTGGTACGCAGCAATGGCTTATGCAGAGTGGCGCGGGAAACGCCTGCCGACAGAAGCAGAATGGGAGCGCGCCGCGCGTGGAGCTTGGCGTACCATCAATGCCGACAGAGCAAACTATGGTGAAAATGTCGGCGATACAACACCCGTCGGAACGTATCCTCCGGACAAAAGCGGCTTATACGATATAGCAGGCAACGTCTGGGAATGGTGCCTTGATGAATACAATCCCGACTTTTACGCTATTTCTCCAAGTCATAATCCACTTGCCGGCGGAACCATGGATAATATCTTATCCGATTGGACAAACGTTAAAACCGTCCGTGTGTTACGCGGCGGCTCTTGGGTAAGTAACGCCAAGTTTGTCCGAGTCTCTGATCGGACGAGATTCACACCGAAAATCACGAACAAGGCTCGTGGATTCCGATGTGTTACGCCTGTAGCACCTTAAACCTTTCGTCAAATCCAGTGAACTCTGAGTTTGTAGCATAATCTGTATAAAGTTTAAGAAATATTTGGGTAATTGACGGGCAATGAATTGCCCTACTACAAAGGGGTAGGTTCGTAGTAGTGCGATTTATCGCACGTTCCAACATTACCGAAACTTGAACCCTTTCAAAAATGGTATAACGCGAAGGAGAAAATATGGACAGCAAGCTAAAAACCTTCTGCCCAATCATTTGCCTGTTGATGCTCTTTTGGTGTCATCACATCGCATACGCACAACAACCTATTTCACAACAAGCGTTTGCTATCTTTGAACAACACTGCCTCGACTGCCACGGCGAATTCGGATCATACAGCGATGTGCTTACGATTAAGCATAAAGACTTAATCGAAGATCGCTCCGTCATACCGGGTCAACCTAATGCCTCTGAACTCTATCTGCGTCTGCTTGGCGACACAGACACAGGTTCACAGATGCCGTTGGGACAAGATCCGTTGGATTCTGAGACAATCGCCACGATTCGACGTTGGATTGAAGCGGGTACACCGGATTGGGAGGCAATTCCCAAACCTGAACGCCGTTTTATTACTACCGAGGCGATGCTCAAAGTTATCCATACCCATGTGACATCGCTCACTACCTTTGATCGTTCCTTTGCACGCTATTTTACACTGACACACCTCTACAACGCTGGTGCAAGCGACGACAATCTTCGCGCCTATCGGAATGCGTTGTCAAAATTGGTTAACAGCCTCTCTTGGGGTGCTGAGGTCATCAAGCCGACACCTATTGACAGCGAGGAAACAATCTTCTACATTGATCTTCGGCACTACGAATGGGACATCAAAAGCGATAAGTGGTATAAGATTGAGCAAGCATATTCCTACGGAGTGCAGCTAAAGTCGTCAACCTATACGACTGTATGTCAAGAAACAAACTGTGAATTGCCGTTTGTCCGTGCCGACTGGTTCATCGCCACCGCCTCACTCCCGCCGCTCTACCACGAGATTCTTGGTCTACCAGAAACAGATAAGGAATTAGAGACACAACTTGAGGTAAATGTTGCTGAAAACTTAAAGAACGCGCCGGGCGTTCGCGTCTGGCGTGCAGGTTTTAATGAGTCCGGTGTATCGGTTAACAATCGTATTGTAGAACGCCACAAATCCCGATATGGCGCATATTGGAAATCCTACGACTTCGCAGGAAATGTCGGCACGCAAAATATCTTCACACATCCGCTCAATTTCACACACGACGGCGGCGAGATAATCTTCAACCTTCCGAACGGATTGCAGGCATACTACCTCTCCACAGCGACAGGTGAACGACTTGATGAAGCACCCATTAACATTGTGTCAGACGCTGGGTCGCGGGATCCAGTTGTTCGTAATGGACTTTCGTGCATGGGCTGTCACACAGAAGGAATGAAAACATTTGAAGATCAAGTACGTCCCGTGATTGAACAGAATCCGAATCCATCTTATGACAAAGCACAAGCATTGCGTCTCTATGTGGAGAAATCAG
Organism: Candidatus Poribacteria bacterium; assembly: GCA_028824575.1. Lineage (GTDB taxonomy): Bacteria > Poribacteria > WGA-4E > WGA-4E > WGA-3G > WGA-3G. Next base: position 1,983 of record JAPPDN010000697.1, read on the forward strand.
AAATGGAGAGCCTCGTCCGCGAGGATATTGTGCGGTATCGGCAAGCAATTGAAGCCGCTGGCGGAGTCTTCGGTGGCAGCGAACCAATACAGCAACTCGTTAAGCAATTTGAGGGACCGCTGGATGCAACACACGCTGCGGCAGAGGTCGGATTAGAAACCAATGATTTTCTGAAAAAGATACGTGAAAATAGCACACTGCAGAATGCGGGGTTGCTGGTGCTTGGAGTTGAGAATGGAAGTGTCAAGCGGGATGCTTGGGAATCAGAATTTGACACAATGGTCTCTGAGATGACTCTTGATCAGCAAGTTAGCGTGTCATCACCACAGCCTGCAACGAGACAGGAGAGAGGGTCTACCGAAGGTTTTGTTAATCTGGAAATGCCTTTAGAAGAAGCACTCACTAAAATTACTTTCATTGTTACGTGGTTAAGCGGAGAGGGAAGCGATGAAGTGATTTTTGAAGGTGAAGGCGTAATCCGCACCTCTGATAAAATAGAACTCCGCATACCGTATGAAGATGATAGCGGCAGGTACAGTTCTTATACGATTCTACCTAAGTACGCTGTTGAAGGAAATCGGTATATTTTTGTGCCTTTAGCCGACTGGGGCGGGGGTTCTGGGGTCTTTTGGGATCTCCAGGTGGTGGATAAAAAAACGCTCAGAACTGTTGATTATATTATCTTAGGAGATCGCACGAGGATCAAGGAAATTAGTTTAGCCGATGTGTCCACTAACACTGTGACTATCACCTATATTAAACGAGAGGTTAAAGGTATTGCAGATAATTATAAAGTCGTATATGACCCGAAAAAAGCAATTACGACACACTTCAGAATGATAGAAGGCATAGCGAGAGAAGTGGAAGCCCCTTTAAGTGCATCCCATCCTGATATGATGTTCATTGGTGCAGGCGAGTTTTGGATGGGAAGCGATGATAAAGATGCAGAAGACGATGAAAAACCCAGGCACGCCATCTACCTTGATGCGTTTCATATTGATAAATACGAAGTAACAAATGCACAATACAAGAAATTTATTGATGCGAACCCGCAGTGGCAGAAAGGTCGTATCCCGAGAAAATATCACGATGGGGATTATCTGAAACATTGGGATGGGAACGAGTCCCCACCCGATAAAGGTAACCACCCTGTCGTTTATGTGAGTTGGTACGCAGCAATGGCGTATGCCCAGTGGCAGGGAAAACGCCTGCCGACGGAAGCAGAATGGGAGAAAGCTGCGCGTGGTGCTAACTATAGATATATTCGGGGGATGATACAGCTTAATGCTGACAAAGCAAACTATGGTGAAAATGTCGGCGATAC
>JAPPDN010000033.1 GCA_028824575.1 Candidatus Poribacteria bacterium
CATGGAGCTGATTCCGGATCACGTCAGGACCAACAAGTCCCTGGTCCCGCCACCGCCACCGAAAAAAAGGGGACGACCCAAATCAGGGCCACAAGGAAATAATCAATGAAATCGCATACCCTTTTTTGGGGCTCAAAAGTGGTGCACTTTTAAATCGTCAATATTGGTTATTTTTAAATAGGTATTGACACGAGTGCACCTACGATCGCGGCCAGTGGAACTAGGTAGCGTTGATCCTCGCCAACGAGCATGCGCGCAATGTGGGGCCCAACAAGCCCCACAAAGCCGACGGTGCCCACAAACGACACGGCCGTAGCCGCCAGAAGCGAGATGCAGACCAGCATCTCGACTCGAAGCCGCGCGACGTCCACGCCCATGCTCGCGGCCGTTACCTCGCCCATTCGTAGCCCCGTCATCGGCCATGTCCGAATCAAGCTGAAGGGAATCGCAACTGCTAGGAGCATCCCGCCAAGAGCGATCTTCTCCCAGCTCGCACGGCTAAGCGAACCCATCATCCAGAATACAATGCGGGCGATCTGATCCTCGGATGCCATGTACTGCATTAACGCCAGGAGTGCCGAAAACGTGAAAAAGATCGCAATGCCAAAGAGAATCATGGTTTCGGAGCCGACACCCTTGATGCGTGTCGCCAACAGGATCAAGCCGCAAGTTGTCAGCGCGAAGACGAAAGCGTTCACGGTTACAAGGAATGGACCGACCGCGGGAATAATGCTGATGCCCAGCACGATCGAAAGGGATGCACCGAAACTGGCAGCCGCTGATACTCCCAAGGTGAAAGGTTCTGCCAGTGGATTGTTCAATATCGTCTGCATTTGTGCCCCTGCGACGGCCAAAAGCGCGCCCACGACGGCTGCCGTGACCGCAACGGGAAGCCGATAGTCCCAAACGATCACCTTCAACCGGGCGCCATGGGCCATCGGATCAATCAGAACCTCGAAAATGATAGTAAGCGGGTATTGACCAGGCCCCGTTGCCACATCGAGCAGAAAGCTGATCAGAAGAAGGCCGAACATCAGGACGATCATGGCCCTGCGTCTCGCGAGCATACCCGAGTAGGCATGCTGGATGCCAGCGGAATGTGTTTTGATTGTCATTGTCTGGTCCCGGAAACGGGTGCCTGCCTTACGGTTCCGCAAGGCAGGCACCGCGCATGTCATCCTTCTTTGTTCAGAGTCCCCCAGAAGACACCGGAATACTCTATGGGGAGGAATGTTTCATGGAGTTCCCTCATCGTCTCTTCAGGGCTGATGTCTTCGAACAAATCAGGATGCAGCCACTTGGCAAACGCCTGCATCGCCACAAAGTGGTACGGACTGTTGTAGAATTGATGATAGACGGAATGAAAACGTCCTGTCCTCACCGCAGACAGCTCGGACCAACCTTCCCTCGCCGCGAGACCACGCAGGCGTTCCTGCACTAGGTCCTCGGTGGCCTCGTAGCCGAAAAGGACGGCTTCTGTCGCAGGGTTAGCCTCGGACCAATTCGCCCCGGTGCCTATGATGACACTTGGATCATCGGCGAATATGGCCTCCAAACTTACACTTGTGGAAAAGCCCGGAAACTTGAGGGAACCCCAGTTGCGTCCACCAGCCAGATCGACGAGACGGCCCAGATTGGCAGCGCCGTAAGTGCGGCAGCATCGGTTGGGATCGTATCCTGCGGCGTTTTCGATGAACACAATCGGACGCTCGTCCGCCGGTATTTCGCTGACCCGCGAATAGATCTGCTTCATTTGCCTTTGGTAGAAGTCTGTGAAGGCGTCGGCTTCATCTCTCCTGTCGAGAATCCGGCCGAGAAGCTGGATGCTCGGCACGGTGTTCTGGGTCGGGTCCTGCCGGAAGTCTACAAAAATCGTCGCCACTCCCGCCGCTTCCAGCTTTTCGATGATGCCGCTTTCCTGGGCCCTGAGAAGATTGCCGAGATTCATCACTACAAGTTCGGTTCCCAGTGCAATTACAGCCTCGAGGTTCCATTCCCCGGAATAGGGACTGCCGAAGTTTGGCAAAGTGGAGGCGGCCGGGAACACTTCCAGATATTTGCGATAGGCATCGGGGTCAAACCTGATCATGTCGTCTTTCCAGCCAACAACTCTCTGGAATGGGTCCTCCTGGTCGAGTAGCGCCATCGTGTAGATCATTCGCCCTTCGCCCAGAACAACTTTCTGCGGGTTCTTCTGGAGTTCGACGGTGCGGCCGGCAATGTCGGTCACCGTGATTGGCTCGGCAAGGGCAATGGTTGTCGATGCCAGCAAAATCGCTCCTGCTGCGACGGCAGACAAAAGACGTTGTGTAGTGAATTTTCGAGTCATGGGAGATCTCCTTTGTTTCTGGGTTACGGCATTAGCCGAATGATAGAATTGTAAAATATAAAACCTGAGTAAAATAGTCGGGATTAAATTTCACAGTGATAGATAATAATCCCGAGTAAATTAGTCAAGATTAAATTTCACGGCCGGAAACAAGAGTTTAAAAAAAGAGAAAAATGCTCGAACCTGACATTTATGAATGCTGAGCCGTAAGCAAAAATCATTAGAATCCATGGTGTCAGACAAATTCATCTGGATAAGATGGTATCGAAGTTGCAACAGTCGACGCTCTTTGGCGTCAGTCACCGCACGATCCACCACCGGAAAAGTCCTGTGGTCCTTTTTGGCATGATATAAATCGCCCGCACTAAACGGTCGATGAATCATGCCATTCCCGTCAATTGTATATTTTTTGCAACAGACGTTGACACACTTATTTAAAAGAGCGTTAATCTTCTTCTTTCACCTAAGATTCTGATCCATCGTGGAGAATTTCGGATGGGAGCACGACCTGTCCTTACTGTCCCTGTGAAAAGTTGCGTCCCGTTCTCAGATGGAGAAACTTCCGCAGGGCGAGCAAGTCACACCAGAGGCGGCGCGGGTTTCCTCCCTAGTATTCCCACGCCGGCCTTGCCTCAGCCATGAGCGAAAGAGAATGACATGAAACTCAAACTGGCAGTCGCCTTTAGCGGTCTCCTAACCGGAAACTCAAGCGGGCTTAATGGAAATGAGCTTTTGGCAAGTTAAGCGTATAAGCCCCAAACTCAAAGATAAAGGCAATCAAAAAGCGTTTTCAGTATGGTTTTTTTCTTGGTGACTGGTAGATGGTATTACCCCTCCCGGAATGGATCAGACTAACCTACATCAAGTTGAAGCAATTCCTCAAGATTACCATAAATCTCGAAGCCGTTGGGATCAGGATACATACCCAAGGCACTCAGGGTCATGACTTCCAATTCATCGG
>JAPPDN010000619.1 GCA_028824575.1 Candidatus Poribacteria bacterium
CGCTGGTCTGCGTCGCTACCTTGTTGAGAAAGGTGGGTTTCTCGTTTTTGACGACTGTGGTGTGAATGCACCCGCACAAGCGATGGTGCGCCTCTTTCTTGCACAGATGCGTTACGTCATGCCGGAGTATCATGTTGAACGAATTTCCAACAATCATGAAGTTTACAACAACTTCTATGAAATGGGGGGTCCACCTATCGGCTTCGACATCTTCTGGTGGGGCACACGTCCGCCGAAACGGAACTACCTTGAAGGTGTTTCCGTCGGTAATAGGTTGGCGGTGATTGTTAACCGCCGTGACTATATGTGCGCGATGGAGACAGTGAGTATCCCAACACGCAGTGTGCACTATTCACCGGGTGTCTACCGTTTCATGACAAACGTCGCGGTGTATGCATTGACACACGGTTCGATTTCCGATTACTCCGATTATATTCCTGAACACATCTTAGCCGAGAGAGAACTTCCGACGCGCCCACCTCACGTTGCAGATATTGCCGATTTTGATTAAGGCTTAGATGGCTGAGCGCGGCTACAATATACCTCACCATAGGCTATTCAGTTATCCATCAAAGGCAACCGGATAGCCCTATTCTTATCTATTTTCCACGCATCTACTTAAGAATATTCCTTTCGTTGGCGCGGTTGCAAACCGCGTCTACAAGCATGTTGACAAATGTTGTTCTTTTCCTATTGACAAAAAAAGCAGATGCCGTAAAATAAGATACACAGTTTCGAGTATCTATCACACTGCTAACTAAATTTGTATCAAAGGACCTAATACATGGAAAAGACGCATCAACTTCAGGCACCCCACCTCCACGCGATTGCGCGAAACATATTTGTCGCCGCAGGCACGGCACGACACATCGCGGAGGATGTTGCCGAAATCCTTGTCAATGCCCACCTTGCGGGGCATGATTCACATGGTCTCCTACGCGTCCCTGCCTATTTACGCGGTATTGATGCCGGACATCTAAACCCTACTGCAGAACCCGAAATCCTTGCAGAGACGCCGAACACCTTGCGCATTGATGCACAACGCGGCTTTGGACACTACGTCTCACGTTGGTCAATCCATAGAGCCATTGAGAAGGCGAAATCCGCTGTCTCCTGTAGCGTCAGCATCAGTAACATTGGACATATCGGACGATTAGGCGAATATGCGGAAGCGGCGGCAAGAACTGGATGTATCTCACTGATCACCGTTGGAAATGGCGGTAGAAAGGCGGGACCGACGGTGCCTTACGGCGGGGCGCAAGGTGCTTTCGGGACGAACCCTATCGCTATAGGCGTACCGACTGGCGACGACTCTCCTTTTATCGTTGACTACGCCACGAGTATGATTGCGGAAGGAAAAATCCAAGTCGCACGGAGTAAAGGGATAGATTTGCCGGAGGGTTGCATTCTTGACAAAGATGGAATGCCAAGCACCACACCAGCCGACTTCTATGATGGCGGCGCGCTTCTCGCATTTGGAAGGCATAAAGGTTATGCGCTTGCGATGTTCACATGCCTCCTCGGTGGGTTGGCAGGAACGTTTGATGTAGAGAGCGGCAGAATGAACGGCACCTTTATGCAGGTAATTGATGTTAACGCCTTCACACCGGTTGAAGAATACCAGAAAGGTGTGCGCGCCTTCTTAGACGGTATCAAATCGACACCACCGGCACAAGGTTTCGACGAAGTATTGGTCCCCGGTGATTTTGAATTCCGTTCCCGTGAAGCACGACTAAAAGAAGGGATTGAGATACCCGATACGATCTACAATCAACTTCAAGAGTGTGCAGAAGAATTAGAAGTTGCCATCGGTGAAGATGCCGTTGAAGATGATGACAGAGCACACTACGGTCCGCTCTGATTCAGACTCGCTTCACCGAACCGCAAGGAAAATTAGAAAATAGTTATCAGTTATCAGTTGTCAGTTGTCAGTTAAAGAGGGTTGGAAGAACCCCAAGGTCTCTTGATACAAGTACCACAACCGTAGCCCGTAATGGAATGGAGGGCGAACCTACGCAGGGGGACATCAAAGTCCCAAAAACACTTCACCGAACCGCAAGGAAAGTTAAAAATATGGAAAGGCATATATTTGAAGCCGCAGACCTCCAGAAATTCACAAACAATCTCTTTGTCGCGGCAGGCACGCCACAGCACATCGCGGATAATGTTGCCGAAATTTTGATAAAAGCCAATCTCGCTGGACACGATTCGCACGGTGTGCTTCGGATCCCCTCCTATCTTGAAGGGATTGAAAACGGTGGTCTCCGTCCGGATGCCGAACCGAATGTCCTTCGAGAAACCGACAACACACTGCACATTGATGGTGAGGGCGGTTTCGGACACTATACCGCCCGCTATGCAATCCAACGCGCTATTGAGAAGGCGAAAAGCGGACGCACCTGCTTCGCGACACTCATCCGGACGGGACATATCGGCAGACTCGGTGAATACGGTCAGGAAGCTGCTGAATCTGGATGTATTGGAATTATCACAGTCGGTGGCGGTTCAAAGGGTGGCGGGCGGATTCTCCCCTTTGGTGGTGCCCTTGGCGCGCTCGGTACGAACCCGATTTCTATCGGTATCCCGACCGGTGATGACAGACCCTTTCTGATTGATTTCGCAACAAGTGTGATCGCAAACGGCAAGACCTACGTCGCCGACAGTGAAAATCGGGATCTGCCCGAAGGCTGTGTTGTGGATAAACACGGGAATCCTACCGTTAAAACTGCTGAATACAACGATGGCGGTAATCTGCTCGCATTCGGCAGACACAAAGGTTATGCACTTTCCTTGTTCGTGGCACTGATTGGTGGGTTGGGTGGAACGTTTAATATTGAGGCTGGACAGATGAGTGGTCTCCATATCCAAGTGATAGATGTCAACGCGTTCACACCGCTTGCGGAATACCAGAAAGGTGTGCGCGCATTTTTGGATGCCATCAAAGCGACACCGCCTGCTCACGGATTTGATGAGGTGTTAGTTCCCGGTGATTTTGAAGCCAATTCACGAGCAGACCGCCTCGCAAACGGTATTGATATACCGGATACCATCTACCAGCAGCTTCGCGAGTGCGCCGAAAAGTGGGATGTCCCTATGGCAGAAGCGCAGTAATTTATGAACTGCGACTTATACAAAATTCTTTCCTTCGCGCGGCAGTTGAAACATTAGAAGACACTTGGTCGGAAAGGTGGAAGGTTGCAAGGGTGCGGGGAAAATCCTTTCTTCCGACCTTCCGTTCTTCCATCCCGCGCCTGATTTAGGAAACCCATCCTATGTCGTTCAAAC
>JAPPDN010000717.1 GCA_028824575.1 Candidatus Poribacteria bacterium
CGCACAGGAGGTTTCTAAGAATCCCCCTGCTTTAGCGGGGGGAGTATGTCAAAGTCTTTTGCAATCTACCACGTTTAGAGAAAATTCATCCAATCAGGACTAACCCGCTTAATCAGAATCACCACTATCACACTACGCACGAACATCAAATCCGTTCTCTTCACGCGCTTTTTGGTAAGGGCCTTCGTCTATATTCAACCCGAAACCAGGACTTTGCGGCACATTTACATAACCGTTGGATACAGAATAACCGGAATCATCTATACCCGGAGTCGTCGCATGATCCCACTCGGTGAACTCAAACCGCTCTACCTTCGCTGCGAGGTGACAGGTGGCGAAATTGCCATAGTAGCCGCCATAATGATGCGGTGCCGTGCCAACGCCGGATGCATCCAATTCGGGTCCCAACTCAAGCCAGCGTGAGAAACCGGGGTGAAAAATATCGTATTGGACGATGTCGATGAGCCCATCTTTTGCCCAATTCACAAGGTGCGGTGATGCCCCACCCTCGCCATCCGCAATACGGGTTTCCAAACCCTCCGCGTTTAGCCATTCCTTCAAGAGACTATAAACGCGAGCATCCTCGTGGAATGCCTCTTCCATCCAATAAACTTTTGCATCTGCAGCCCCACCTAATACCCGCTTGGTAAGGTTAAGGTTGTAACCGTTGTTTGCATCTATCAATATCGTAGCATCGGGTCCGACAGCCTCACGTACAGCACGGATAACATCAATATCCCGCTGTGTCCCTTTGTCAAGAGGCATGTGCATCGCACCACGACCTACTTTGATCTTATAGGCGTTATGTCCGCGTGCCTTTCCCTCCAATGCCTCGGAAGCGATCAGTGCTGCGGCTTCAGCGTTGTCCTCAAGATGTAGGTCATCAATATAGAGCGAGGTGTCATAACACGGCGCACGAAATGCACCGTTCTGTCCGGAAAGGAGCGCATACACCGGTTTTTGTGCTAACTGCCCGACCAAGTCCCAGAGCGGATACTCCAACATCCTAAATTCTTCGGTGACACCACTTTCTGCCTCAAATGCTTCGCTAAGCTGAAACCCGACAATCGCTTCCGCTTTTTCATGTGAAATCGATGAAAACCCAAAGCCGCTAACCCCATCTGTCGTCGTTAGACGGGCAATAGGCGGACGGACATGCAGTCCATGTTCACCCAGCCGAGAATTACAACCGGCTTTGCGCGGACGTTCACCAGTGAGGCGTGCCCATTCAATACGTTCAATTCTTACACTTTCTCCCATATTTTCTCCTCATCAACAGTGGTCCTACAATTGCGTCTCAAGTAGCGCGAGACTTTTCGGGTCTAACTTATGGTAGTTCTCGATTTCATACCGGTTACCGTCCGCATCCTTAATCAGGACGCGCCCGTTTTCAAGCGTGACAATATCGTATCGGGTACGCAAACCGAACTCTACATCTCCTTGCGAAGTTTCAACCACCCACTGCGTAATCCCGAATTGTCCATCCAACTCATGGATTTTGGTAATCTTCGGCATAAAATACCGTTTCTTTAACTCCTCAACAAGCACCTCGCGGGAGGCACTTGGGAGATGCTTTATATCCTCAATAATTCCGATTTCATTAGATTCTTCATCTACAAGGGAAATATATCGGCTCGTCTCGCTGACAGGAAAAGCACAGATCGGCTCAACCTTAGTGTGGGTTGTTCCATCCGGAAGCTGGACAACGAGTTCTTCAAATGCGTTCCGGTCAATTCTAACATGCCTCGCATCAAGAAACTCTAATTCATCTGTTACCTTAATCGCTTCCTTCATCAACGTGCCTCCTTCCGTCAGGGTCAAATTACCATGCGCGAATTTTCGATAGTTCAGTTTGCTTCTCACACAATCCCGCGTAAGTCCCTGCTTTAGCAAGCAGCTCCTCATGCGTCCCGATTTCGTCAACTGTCCCCTCTTTTAGCACGACAAGACGGTCCGCATATTTAAGGGTTGACAGCCTGTGCGCAATAGCAAATACAGTTCTGCCTTGAACGAGCCGTTCCAATGCCTCTTGAATCTTGGATTCCGTTTCAGTATCAACGGAGGAAGTCGCTTCGTCTAAGATAAGGATGCGCGGATTTTTCAAAATGGCACGTGCGATAGAGATACGCTGCCGCTCACCACCAGAGACCCTTGCCCCTCTTTCGCCTACCATCGTATCATAGCCGTCAGGAAACTTGATAATAAAATCGTGGGCATTTGCAGCTCTCGCGGCTGCAATAATCTCATGCCGAGATGCTCCTGGTTTCGAGTAACCGATATTTTCGGCGATGGTGCCTTGGAATAGGAATGGGTCCTGTAAAACTACGCCGACCTGTTGCCGTAACGCCTTTACCCGAATGTCGCGACTGTCGTGCCCGTCAATCATTATTGTCCCATCGTTTGGATCGTAGAAGCGGGTGATTAGATTGATGAGCGTGCTTTTCCCTGCACCGCTGTGTCCAACCAATCCTATCATTTCACCGGGTTCCACTTGAAAACTAACCCCGTTGAGCGCATCCTTTTCGTTATCATAGGAGAAATAGACATCCCTAAATTCCACAGCACCGCGGATATTCGCAAGAGCCACCGCATCTTCTTTATCAGCGACGCTCGGTGGCGTATCCATAATTTCAAACACACGCTCGGCGGAAGTGCCTGCTCGGATGAATCGCTCGTTCATCTGACAGAGTGTATACACAGGTCTAAAAAATCGCATCATATAACTTTGGAACATCCATAGCATACCAAGCTTCACATCGCCTTGGAAAATCAGCCACCCGCCTACCAACCAGAGGATAATACGACCCGTAAAGACGATAAACTCCATAATCGGGCGGTAAAGTGTTCCAAGTTTCGCAGCGTTCAACTCACCGCTAAATACCTGATATGTCAAATCGCTAAACCGGTTTATCTCGTAGCGTTCGCGAGCAAATGCTTTAACAACGCGGACCCCTGGAATCGTGCTTGCGAGAATCGTACTAATGTTCGCATACCGTTTCCATAAGACATGATACACCTTGCTCATCTTCTTGCCAAAATAGATTGTGAAGAAAATAAGACACGGAATCGGTATCAGCGTCCAGAGGGAAAGTTGCCAATTGTAACCAAACATGATTACACAGATATAGATAATCGTGAGAGAATCACCGACGATATCCTGTAACCCATTCGCGATAAAATCTCGGAGCCTCGACACATCGTGCGTGATCCTTGACATCAAGTTTCCCGTATCCCGCTCGTGAAAAAAATCAATGGAGAGCGCATTCAGATGTTCATAGGTTTCA
>JAPPDN010000658.1 GCA_028824575.1 Candidatus Poribacteria bacterium
CTTTAAAATCTCTTTAGGGGACCGTGTTTCGGAACAGATCACACAGGCTGGGAGCAACTATAGTTCAGATTGGTTTGATCCAGCAGTTCTATCTGTTGCGCCGCGACTGGCGTCACACCTGACGACGTGGAGTAAAATCAAGACCAAAACTAATTAGAACTTACGTAAATAGGTCATAAAGGGTTTCCGGACGACAAACAGACAGCCCCTGGAAGGACATATATCTCTCAAAAGTGGTGATGTAAACGGAGGAAACATGATTGACGTTTAATGCTGAAGAAGATGACGCTTCTGAAATAACCGCTTTCATTTATGTTTACACAACGACTCAAGAGGTTTCCGACCTCGCTCACAAGGAGGAACCCATGAATTGCAGATATGCATATATGACTCTGTTTATCTTCTGTATGTTTACACTTTCGGTCATCGGATGTGCGACACACACTATCGAACATGATCAAGATGTTGAAGCTTTATATAGCCCTTGGTTGAATCAGTCCTTTGAAGAATTTCTGCAGAAAAACCCCGATCCGAAACAGTCAACGCCCATAGGTCAAGGTAACTATAGGCATACTTTCGTTTATGACATTGAGTCCCAAGCTGAGATTGTTGCCGAAATATTGGCAACACTGGGAGAAACAGATACCGGGCACGACGATTACTACCATGTCTATGTCTATGTGAACAATCCGGGTATTATATATAAAGTAGATTACCGGCGGAGGACTGAGAAATGGTGATAATCGCAAAGGAGGTAAATGAATTGTTATGAAAAATATCCCTTTCCGGTTTTTCTCTGCACTTGGTCTGATATTAGTGCTCGCCAGCGGTCATATAGTGTTCGCGAGAGCTCCGACAACTGCCAGAATCGTATTTTTCTCATTACGCGATGACAACTCAGAGATTTACGCAATGATGCCCGATGGCAGCCAACAGAGAAACTTAACCAAGCATCCTTCTATGGATAGAGAGCCTGTCTGGTCCCCTACAGGAGCACATATCCTTTTCGCATCTGATCGAAGTGGCATTCTTGATCTCTACCTTATGGATCCAAATGGAACGAATGTACGAAAAGTATTTAGAGTGTCAGCACAGAGAAAACATCCAAGCTGGTCGCCCGACGGTAAAAGGATTGCCTATGTGAAGCGGCAGGCGATCTACATCGCAACGATAGATGGTGAAATGGAGGAGCAAATCGCAAAGGTTGGCGAAAGGGGTGGATCGCCAGCATGGTCGCCCGACGGATCGGAGCTCGCCTTCGTCCGAAAGGAACCAGACGGTTATCAATTAGTGCTTATCAACGTCCAGACGCTCGCTGAAAAAATGCTGTTCCCCCAGGCAGGTCCGTGGATTTATAACCCATCGTGGTCGCCTGATGGCAGCAAAATCGCTTTTTCTTGGTGGGACAAGGCAACAGGAACAAGTACCCTCTACAGCATAAATCGCGATGGAAGCGATCGCCAGGAAATTTTTGCACCCGGACACAGATCTCGCAGACCTGTCTGGTCTCCACACGGAGACGAGCTGCTTTACGAAGATTATATTCCGCTGCAGCTTCCGCCTATAAAAATTAACGTTCCGCAAATCTTCAAAATTGCTCTGGGCAGCGACACATCCGAGCGACTCACAAACAATGGGGCAAATTTCGATCCAGATTGGTTTGATCCTGAAGCCTTGCCTGTTCAGCCACAACCCCACTTGTTCATGACGGTGTGGGGAAAAATCAAAGCGGATTAAGAACGTACCGTCCGCATTTGCCCACGGAGATCGAGCTGCACCTTCCAATTATTCCAACGTGGCAGTAGGACTGGACTCAATGTCGGTTTGCGGATGCCGCGCTGCCATCGCAACGTGACCAATTTTTGGGCGGGATTGTATTCCACATCGAATTTGGCACCATTGACAGAGAATTCTTTGGGATACTGTGCCTCAATTTCAGTAATAGTGTTGGGGTCTATCTCAGTAAAAGTTAGATCGTCCGGAGAGAGGAGTTGCCAGTCTTCAGCGACCTCTACACCCAAGACTTTGAGTCGTGAAGTTAACCACGCGTGTGGTGTCAAATCCACCGTTTCCGATGTCTCTATATCAGGGTTGAGCGCGCGGTGAAGTCTCCAAGCGTCGATCGCGCGGGTGAGTTGTGCAGCGACTTCCGAGAGTAGGAAGCCAGAGAGGATAAGCGATGCCAACGCGTCTCTCAGCAGCGTGCCACTCAAGGGTTGGCGGCTGCGTCCGATCTCGCGTCCTGCGTATTCAGTTACCACCTCTGCGACAATGTCTTCGCCTTCCAATCTCGGAGCAGCGAGTTGAGAGTTACCGATTCCAGCGTTGACCAAGTCGTCAAACGAGCAAGGCATAGCAGTCCGTCCCATCAATTGTACGCGTGTGCCTTTTGCGATGCCAACAGTTTCCAAAATCAGGGCAGCGTTCCGCTCTTCAGGCAGCAGCGAATCGGAGTCAAGTAAGACCTCTTCGTGTCCATTTCCCCATCCCTTCCCTTTCCGCCGCCGTACGTAAGCACAAGTGTCCCATTCACGCAAGAGATACGCGATCAAAGCATTACGGTTGGGTTGTGCCGATGCTTTATCTTTCATCACAGGTGGTAACCCGAAGAAATCTCTGAGCTGCGTCGCGATTCTGCGGCATTCTGCAAGGGCAGTTTTATGAAGATGATGCCGTTTGTTGTCGCCGTGTCGCAGCGTTCGGATTGCTGTCGTAGCATCGCATCCATCGCGAAAAAGTTCTTTTTGGCGCGCTTCACGAACCGTGTCCTGCCGTTCAGTTGGCAGGCGGTCGATGCGCTGCCATAAGGCGGCAGGACGTTCGAGCGTCGCAATCAGATCAATCAGATCACGTCGCAGAGAAGCTGGTGCTTTTACCAATAATCGGGCGTGAAGCGGATTGACAGGTAGCGCGCAAATCTTTGCCCCTTCTGTTGTGAGTGTGCCATCGTTTGAGAGGACACCCCAGCTTTTCAGCGCGGTTTGTGCCCGTTCGACGGCGAAATCTGGGGGCGTGTCGAGAAACGTCAGATCTTGGGGACGGTAACCCGTTGCAGCGACAGTGAGTACGAATTGTGTCAAATCCTCCCGCCGAATCTCTGGTAGCGTTTCCTGCTCAAGTTGACCGTGTTCTTCCCAGAGTCTATAGCAGATTCCTGGTCCGAGGCGGCCTGCGCGTCCGCAGCGTTGTTCGGCTGAGGCTTCCGAGATGGGACGTAACGCTAAGACAATCCGTCGGCTTTGATGGACACGCTGGCGTACCAATCCAGTATCTACAACAGCAG
>JAPPDN010000963.1 GCA_028824575.1 Candidatus Poribacteria bacterium
TGTCGGCTATCACCATGTCGGCCTGGCTCGCAGTCAGGCCTTCCCCGACAAGGTACTCCCGCAGGTTGGAGGTAATCTTGGTATCAAAATCGTTCCCCGTATATCTCCAGGTGCCGATCAGTTTGGCGGCAGGATCTGGTTCCGGGGCCGGCGTCGGGGCCGTCGGCATGTCGTCATCGCCACAGGCCAGTGTGAGCACGATGGTCAGCATGAATATAACACGCATGTCGTTTCTCCTGCGGGAAGGTCCCGCCTAGATCAGAGATGGCAGGTGATGACTATTAGATCAGGAACGACGAAGCGAACAGGCAGGTCTGTCGGTTCAGTGCCAATACGCGACTAAGCCATTTTGTTATACATAAACAGGACGATATCCACGATAAGTTACAGTACGGCACGACATCATGGTGATCGCACGGAGTAGTCGACATCTGTCAACAGTACGTTTCCGATGGAACAGACAACCGTTTCCCTTCGCCGTGGATATGCAGGTCCTCAAACCTCTGAATCTGACACGAAGATTGTGAATCACCTTACGACGTGTCAGGACGAATCAACTCCCCTTTTAGTGGATCGCGACGGAACATCTCCTTAACAACAACTGGTAACTCATGGTAATTCGCGGTATAGAGTTCATTCAGTTTCTGGAGTGATCGTAGTCCAATCGACAGTTGCTTAGGGCATTGTTTATCTAGGGCATTCGTTGTGATGGCATAAAATACCCATTGTGTCAGATCTAGTGGGTCAGGGATCTCATAGGGATTGCCGAGTACGCAAAAGACGTAGCCGTTTGCCGCACGCCTCTCTGTACTTTTCTTGGGGGCGATTCTGAATCGAATTTCTGAAGGTTTGTACTCATCCGGATGTGCAAGATGCCAAGACTGTACATGCGCCGCACTCTTGACCTCGAGTGTCTCTAAGTCTTCTGTCTGTACATCAAACGAATCCCATTCATGACGACAGTGATACGTGTCATTAAGTATCCTGGCAACGATGAACTCAGCCAAGACACCTCGTTGCAGATTACTGAGTAGATCGGAACCCATCCATTGCCAGTAGTCGCCAACGGTAAATCCATCGGAGTTCCCTCGGCGGTGGAATTGCTCATCTCCTCTTTTGAATTCAGGTAAACGGCGACTGATGTTAAGACCAGGCATGAAGTTACCTACTTCCTACTGTTGATATAATGCATACTGAGGCCGGAGCTGGATCTGAGTCTGTGGGGAACCAGTATATGAAGTACCTCATGGTGTGATCGGAACGGGGATGGAATCGGGGGCAACGATTGGTATTTTCTCCGTTTAGCTTGGATACTCACCGAATTAGTTAGTGACGAGAATGGTGCTTACTCAGTTCGTTACGGTTCTACAAATGTCTTCCAATGTTAGTGGTTTTCTCGCCAGCTTCTTAAGGTCTTATCCAACCTCCAGGTGAACTGTCGTGGGATCAATACGGCACTTTTTTAGCAGTTCTACCGCTAGATTCCTCGCCTGCTCTCCAGATAAATTGGTGTTAACGAACAAAGGAGGATTTCCCACTTTCTCGAAACGTCGGAAAGCGGTACCGTCTTGACGAACGGGTTCAGAATGGACGTATACGGCCTTTCGATTATTACTGCGTATTGGCGTATCTTCCATTTTGATCAGCCCTTCACCATACACCTTGTCGACGGTGACAGTAAGCACTTCATACCAGACTTTTACCGGCCGTGTATCGTTGTCCCAGAATCGAATTGATACGGGTGGCGGTGAGCCCCCAGGTAGCCCGTAACCGGGAATAGACACCCATTTCTGTGTCTTTACGTCGTCCATCGTGTCAGCGGTTTCGTTTTCCTGTTTCAATGCCTTACTAAGTCGATCACGGACTTTGTCGCTGATAAACTGATTAAATGCCGAATGCGTGAGATCAGTGAACATCTTACGCACACCGGATGTAGCTCGTCCTTCGTAAACCTTGCTTGTAACAAATCTCACGAACTCGTCTGAAGGCTGTGATAACTCATCTGCCAGCAGTCGCATGATCTGGCCCGTATACTTGAGTTCCCGTGCGGCGTCAACAATCGAGTTCGTGTCAAATTGCTCTTTAGTAAAACGCCTTAATTCTCTCACTTGGACTTCCGTGAAGTCGAGCATGTTGAATTCGAAAAAGGGACGCTGGTCCATGATGTGATGCTGATCGAGATCTGTAAAAAACAGGTAGTTTAGACCATTTGTCAGTATCGCGAAACGCGCTTCGGTAACGCCAAAATACCGAAGAAGTTGAGATATGTGCTCACCACCCAGATCAGTTCCGGCCTTTTTAACCTCAATCAGCAGCACCGGATCGCCATCTTTCATCAGGGCGAAATCCACCTTCTCGTGCTTCTTCGTTCCCACATCGGCCGTGAATTCTGGAACCACTTCAAGCGGGTCGAAAATGTCATAACCGAGCATTTGAATAAACGGAAGTACAAAGGATGTTTTGGTTTGTTCCTCGATGAACTCGGAATCAGCCATCTTGTCAATGCGCTTTTGAAACCTGCCCGACCGGGTTCGAACTTCGTCGATAAAGTCCATTTAGCTGTCTCTCCTCTCCAAGGTTACTAGCTGTTAAACCAACGCTTTTGTTTTCATTAAATAAACATACGTATTATGAGACTTTTCTCATAAAACATCAATTTCTATTTCTTTAATAAGGAGACATAAAGTATGAAATCGTAGGGGTTCATTCAGTACGTGTTTAACCGTCTACAAATTATGGTCGTATTCAGCTGGAGGATCCGATTCTTGCAATTCACCTATTTTGGATATTCCTAGAGTTCAGGATATCATCGAATCAGTACGGTCGCCAAGCATAGGAAACGACAAGAATTTAGAATCAGATTGCTTGAACACCGGGATTCCGGTAGATTCGATGGACGATGTCCTGCCTACTTGGTAGACGCACACAAGCGTGGTCATTGGACACCGTGGGCGGAACGTAGTACCGGTGCCTTTGGTGTGAGCCATGGACCGATGTCCTGTGTCGAGACGTGGACCTGACTCCGGGCTATGAGGAATCTTGGATGAAATCGCGATTTATCCTGATTTCCTTAACGGGGATTCTGGTGTTCAGTGAGGCAACTCTGTCGTTAGCGGATACCCTCGCGCGTGGCAGGCCGGGGAGTGTGGCTTACAATACAGAAACCGAACCTACGAAAGCTCATCCGTTTTACATCAGCGTCTGCCAGGTCGATCACAACCCCGACACCGGTGCGCTGGAGATGTCTTTTCGCATCTTCATGGACGACCTGGAACTGGCCCT
>JAPPDN010000455.1 GCA_028824575.1 Candidatus Poribacteria bacterium
CTTCTTGACTGAGACCGCGGTTGTAGAGGCGAAGTTCGTCAAGAAGACCGTTGTAAGGGAGTCCATCCGATTTTCTGGCACCCATCCAAAAATTCTCGCCGTTATGTTTGAGAACGCCTTCAAATTTTTTCTCATTATCCACTTCACCATTGATATAAATAATGGCGACAGAACCGTCGTAAACGCCAGCGACGTGATGCCATTTCCCTACATCGGGCTGCCCCACGCTGTGAAAGGGCCACGTCTCTAAGGCACCGTTCCAGAGGTTGAAATCAACGCGAGTTTGGTCTGACCACGCAATCACATAAGAGTTATTTCCTGACCTCGATATGCCTGCGATAATCGCCCAGCCAGCTTTTTCAGGCTTTATCCACATTTCCAATGTTATCTGATCGCCAATATCGGTTAAACTCTTATCCGATCCACAATCAACATGACCGCCACTAAACTTGAGTGCCTCACCGACTTTACCGTTAACGACCTCAACATTCCCGTCCATGGTACCATCGTTGTCCCCAAAAATGTCTTCCACCGTTTTATCTGCCACCGAATCTTTATTAAAGGACCAGTAACTCACCAGTCCATCGGTAATTGCTTGACGCGCTTGTGCCATATTTGTCGCCACTAAAACAGTCGCCATAACGACGACAACAAACATCTGTCTCGGAATTCTGTTAATCATTTGGTCCCCCTTTTCGGAATATTGGGTGCCTTTCGGTAATATTATAGTAGATTTCGTAATTACTTATACACTCGTATCGTCGTGTGAACTTTGAAGTTATATGCCACAGGAACCAACGGTTTCCTATGCTACAAGGAAACCCAAACTAAAAGTTTAGGCTACAAGTGTAAACTTATTTTCGGATTTTACTATAAATTACCACCTTTTTATTCTCACTGCGAAGCAATAGCACTCCGTTGGAGTGGAAAAATGGACTAACAACTCTCCCTTGAATGTATCAAACTCGTTAGGTAGCAACTTGGGTTTCAATCAACTTACTCATCATATTCTATAACAACATCATCACCGTCAATCTTGACGGGATACGTTGCCACGCGCAATGTTTCATCGACAAGGCACTGTCCGGTGGCAATGTCAAATGTCCACTGATGCCATGGACAGCGTAGCACTTCACCCAAACCGTCAACAGAGGGCATCACGCCTTGAATTGAAGGCGGAGCATTAGCTGCGAACCTACCGGTCAGTTCACCTGTACATAGGGGCCCGCGCTTATGCGGACAGATGTTGCGGACAGCGTAAAAGGTGCCATCAACATTAAAGACCCCAATGCCTGCCTTGCCACGGAACGGCACGACGATTTTGCGTTTCCCCGGTGGAATCTCCGACACTTTTCCAACAACAACACGTGCCATATTTTTAATTTACCTTGCGGAGAAATGACAGGAGTTTGAAACTTCAACTGCTTTTCTCATGAGTTGCCTGCCCGTTGTTGCAGGCTGCGGCTTTGTATTTCGGTTAATTCGCTACTGGATTCTGGGATCCGTTGGTTTCCTCTAAATCTAATCGAAGGATGTCCAGCGCGTTTTGGGCAAAAATTCGGTGGTGTAAATCCTCTGGAAGCTTCGGGAAAACTGTTACGGGGTCGTTCCAGTCGAAATGCGGAAAATCTGAACAGAAGATGAGTGTCTCATCCGCATGGAGCATCTCTAACATCTGGTACATCTGTTCCGGTTTTTCGGGTTCGTGCATCGGCTGCGAACCGATTCGGATGTGTTCGCGGAAATACTCGCTCGGCAGTCGTTTGAGCCACGGTGTCTGGTCTCGGAGTGCTTTCCAATCGGTATCAAGATGCCACATCACCGGCACTGCCCACATCTGTTGTGCTTCAATAAGTGCGAACTTGAGGTTGGGAAATTTTTCAAAGACCCCTTCACAGATGAGGGATGTCGCGTGTGAACTGGCGACATACGGTCGGCTCATCCGAGATTCCATGTAGTAGGTGGGATGTCCGACCGGGGTTGGCGTGTTCCGCGTCGCGCCGCCGCCACCCCCGATATGGGAGACGATAGGAAGCCCATGTGCTTCACACGCTTCCCAGATCGGATGATAAAAGCGGTTGCCAAAGGGACGGCTTGTTCCCATTGGGACCATGACTGCGGCGGTGTCCTTCCGATCTGCGAGTCTGTTGATTTCCTCAACGGCTTGGGGTGGATCGGATGGAGAGATGAGAATTGCATTCACGACGCGTTCGTCGCGCTCCAGCCAATGCTCGATTGTCCAATCGTTAAAGGCGCGGCAGAGCGCAGCCGCCCAATCGGGGTCAGGTAACCCAGAATATCCGTAGAACGGAGGCGGTCCCGTTAGCAGGGCAATATCTATATTCCAGACATTTAGATGCTCCTCTTGGAGAAACTCTAATGTGAAGTTGAAATCTCTGGGGTCGCCACCGGAGTTCTTCGGCGTCGATTCGACAGCATCTTCGACCCGTCCTTTGAGATCTAGGCGGTTGCTCCGAATGGGGATGTTCGGATACCCACCGAGATGCAAGCCCTGATCCAGGAGATGTTCCTGATAGAATTTTGATAAATAAGGCAGGAGCTGCGTAGGATGACGAAAGTTGTGGTGGACATCACAATCAACGATAGCAATACCGTCTTTCGGCTTCGCAGTCCAACCCGGTGCGGTAACGGGTGTTGATCCAATTTGACGCATGTCAACGCCTCCTTTTTTAATGGCTTTCAGTTTTCAGTTCGGTTTTTCTGCGAAAAACCTTTCAGTACTCGGTTAAAGAGAGATTTGATGAATCAGAGTCCTCTTTAACCGATAATCGAAAGCGAAGCGTACCGGCAACCGATAACCATCTTTCCAATAACTCTCACTGCGAGGCAAACCGAAAACTGAAAACTATTAACTAATGCCGATACGTCTCGCCGATCAAATTATTGGCGGCACGGACGGGTCGGAAAAGGGTCTGTCGCTTGGCAGGCATTGCTTCAAGCAGCTTTGGATGCGGATCCCAATCGTGCCATTTGCTATTGACGGTATTGTAACAACTGAAAATAGCGAGGCGGTCATTCTCTTCGTTTGTCCAAGTGTGTGTACTATGTGTCAACGCCTCCGTGAAAAAGAGGAGTGATCCAGCGGGACACTCGTACGTATCCCAGATAGGCGAATCTTGGCTTCGGATTGTGTCGGGTGCTGTGTAGACGGCTTTATGGCTCGCTGTAATAAAGAGGGTGCCACCTTGCCGATATTTGACAGGGTTGAGTTCCCAAACGATGCGGGTTAAGCCGCTATACCCTCTGCCCGGAA
>JAPPDN010000784.1:0-649 GCA_028824575.1 Candidatus Poribacteria bacterium
AAGGTCCTCTGGAACCATCTTTTTGGCGAACTTGCTGTTGATGAACCACGACCTATTAACGAGGCAATCGCGGAGATGACAGCCGCCGCACTCAGTGGTGGAGCTGTTCTTTGCGCTGATCCGATCACAACCCTTACCCCACTGCGGGCAGCGCACTTAGCAAAAATCTTTCCGCTTATCAATGAAGCCGCTACGCCTGTAGATATTTACGATGACCCTTTCCCCAAAGTTTGGAGCCTGCCTATTTCAACACCTCGCGAAACATGGCATCTCGCCGCAATCTTCAATTGGAATGATCGCGAAGATGACGTCTATTTTCAACTCGATGCGCTTGGTGTACCTGAATCTGATAACGGGTTTCTTGTCCATGATTTCTGGATGCGTCAATACCTCGGCAAGGTTTCACAAAGTGTAAACTTATTGAATATTCCACCCCGTTCCGCTAAATTGCTCTGTTTCCGTGAGGAGCAGGACGTTCCCCAATTGCTCGCAACCGATATCCACTATACACAGGGCGGTACCGAGATATTATCTGCCGGTTGGGACAGTCACAGCCAAACCTATCTCCTCGTTTGCAAACCGCTTAGACAGTCAGAGGGCACCTGCGTTATCCATGTTCCAGACGATTATCTACCGATAATTGTGGCGA
>JAPPDN010000784.1:659-3270 GCA_028824575.1 Candidatus Poribacteria bacterium
AATTAAAATTTACCGAGACGCAACCAGAGCAGTTAGTACACGCCAGCATTCACTTCGCAAAAACTTCGGGAGGCACCGTGTAACTTCAGTACGCCCCAGGCCCGGTAGGTGCGGTTTCCTAACCGCACCGGACTGCCCCAAGAAATTACCGAATTAACTTTTTAATCTTCATAGGAAAGTTGGTGTCAGAACATGAGCACTGTTCATACACAGATACAAGCCCTTAAAACGCGGGCAAGTGTTTGCACGGCTTGTGACTTAGCGGAAACCCGCACAAACGTCGTTTTCGGTAGTGGCGATGCCACCGCGAAATTAGTACTTGTCGCAGAGGGACCGTCCGCTGCAGATAATCACACAACCCTGCCGTTTTCAGGGCCTACTGGGAATTTGCTTGATGAAGTGCTGACAATAAATGATTTAACGCGCACTGACATCTGGCTTACCAACATCATTAAGTGCCGAGCCGCAGGTCTCAAAGGGGGGGTGTTGAAAAACCGCCCGCCGAAAGTATCAGAGATTAAAGCCTGCTCCAAATGGCTTGATGGTGAACTCACCTTAGTCCAACCTTCCGTGATTCTCTGCATGGGGGCACCTGCAGCGAAGGCACTGATTCACCGAAGTTTCCGCATTACCGAAGAACGCGGTATCTGGTTTACAGATACGCAGTACGCACCCTTTGTGATGGCAACGTTTAATCCTGCTTACATCCTACGACAAGAGGGTGAAGATTTCACGGCAATGCGACAAATCCTCGTTAATGACATTGCTGATGCGGTTCGGAAACTGCAAGAGACACCCGAAACTCCCAGACTTACCCTTTTTTAACTAAGATTTACCGTTTGCCATTTGTACCTATCTGCTCTGCTTGATTTTACCCCAAAGGGTCGCAGCTTTATCCGCAGGTTCAACCGCCAGTGTCGCGTCTAAACCGTTATCCATCAGCATCTGGATGTCATCTTCCTCAAGTGCGACATCGAAGAGGATCATTTCATCGAACATACCCTCCCACTCTCTGCCGCCGCCACTCCATGAACCGATGCGTCCAGGTCCAAATTCCCCCGGCAAGGGACCCCATTTCCCCTCAGCGTCAAGTTCGCCGTCGAAGTAGACGCGAACCGATTCGTCGTTGCTACTATAGGCGACTGCGAGATGGAACCATTTATTCAAGATGCTCTTATCCGCTGTGAAATCCGAATCGGGCCAACCCGGATGGCGAACCGGATTGTTGGAATGAATAGCCATCTCCATCTTATTATCCGGTCGAAATTGATAATGGACATACCCGGCTGCCCAACCGTCACGGTTAAAGAAACATCTCCACGCGCCAACTCTCCCTGTTGAATTGAACCATTTCATGAGCGTAAAGTCTTCGAGCGGTCCAATCTCTGGAACGGTGACCCAAGCGTCTTTTCCATTGAGTTCAATGGCGTTACCGAATTTGCCTTTTACCCATTTGGCACCGCCGACAAGATCTCCGTCATTACCATTGTCAGATGAATCTTCAGCCACTTTTCCATTTGTTTCGTCAAACAACCATGCACCGACAATAGATTCTGGATCGATTTCAGCGTTACTGAGTTGCACAAACATGCAAACTACGATGATTAAACTGATGCTAAAACGTATCATCTTGGTTCTCCTCTGTTTATCGGTTGTCGATTTCTGAAAACTAAGAAAATCTCTAAAGGAGATTATATCACAAATTATCGAAAAGCTGAGCAAAATTTTGCTGCTTTCATCACAATTTTGCTTTCATCCAATTTATTGTGCTTATTGCGCAATATAATTGCATTGAGACGCTAATAAAAAAATACGAAGCAGTTCCCTAAAATTTTTCCAAATTCTGTGAGAAAATTAAAAAAAATGGTTGACAAATCTCTGAGAACATGTTATAATATTTAACGCTCACGATGCAAAATAGCGTTGGGTGAATTTTGTGTCTTGGATAATCGAGCCAATCTGGTATTGGCAAGTATGTTTTACCCGCGCAGGAATGACTTTCAAATCAAAAATTTTGGTGATAGTTTGTTTAAAATCGGGCTATAATGTAGGCAGTTTGCCTTTAGTTTCGTAGAACTGACGTGTGAGCGTCTATCTACGAAATCGGGGGTGGAAGTGGTATCTCGACGTAAATTTTTCAAATTCCTCGGTTGGGGAAATTTCACTGCAGCACTGGGGCTAACCTTGGGACCAGGGCTGGTTCGGTATCTCTATCCGCGTGTGCTGTTTGAACCGTCCTCCATTTTTAAAGCAGGATTTCCAGCAGAGTATCCGCCGGGCAGTGTTAGCGAAAAGTTCAAAAAGGAACCTTATGGTGTTTGGATTGTCCGAAAACAGGATGGCGAATTCTACGCACTCTTAACTATATGCACACATCTTGGATGCACGCCGCGCTGGCTCGGTTCTGAAAATAAATTCAAGTGCCCCTGCCACGGTAGCGGTTTTGACCGTGAGGGTGTCAACTACGAAGGTCCCGCACCACGACCGCTTGAACGCGTTAAAATTACATTAGCAGAAGATGGTCAAATCGAAATTGATAAGTCTGTGAAGTTTTTAGGTGAGAAGGGGCAGTGGACCGACCCAAGCTCCTTTTTGAAGGTCTGAAGAAAGG
>JAPPDN010000132.1 GCA_028824575.1 Candidatus Poribacteria bacterium
TAAGATCGTCAATTGGAAACAGGTTAACGCCAACTATGATGCGGCGATGAAAGCCTAAACAGCGTCTACTGAAAGAAAAATGAGGAGGCACCATGGAGCGTAGAGATTTTTTGCGGCGCAGCGGTTTAACGCTTACAGGACTGCTACTCAGTCCTTGGGCAGTCTATGCCTTCCCAAGCCGTGGAGGTGAAGAACTAATCCCGTTCACTGATCAACCCCCGAAACCGCCTTCAGAGCGAGGCTTGCTGGATTGGAACAAGTTTGATACGTTTATAACACCGAACGCTGAATTCTTCAATGTTTCACACTACGGCAAGCCTGAAGTTGATCTCGCGACGTGGAAGTTAGAGGTGAGCGGTTTGGTTGATAATCCGCTGATGCTCACGATTGACGACATTAAAGCGCGGCCTCGGCAAGAGGTAACCTTTACGCTCGAATGCTCCGGCAACCACGGATTTCCAACGTTTACTGGGGCAATTGGCAACGCGAAATGGGCGGGTACACCGCTTGCACCTATCCTCAAGGAAGCTAACATTCAAGAAGACGGCATTGAGGTAATTTTCTTCGGACACGATGTTGGCGAAGAGGAACGGCGAAAGGTCAAGATGCGTCAGAATTTCGCACGCAGTATGTCCGTTGAAGACGCACTGGAAGATACGATGCTTCTCTGCTATGAGATGAACGGGGAACCGTTACCACACGACAATGGCGCGCCACTACGCCTGATCGCTCCCGGTTGGTACGGCATCGCTTGCGTCAAGTGGCTTAAGCGTATCGAGGTGCGGGATACCCGGTATATGGGGAGATTCATGGGACGCGATTATGTCACGATGCGTGAAGAGAAACGTCCCGATGGCGAATCGGTCTGGATGGAGACCTCGGTCGGTAGGACACAGTTGAAATCGTTAGCAGCGAAAGTAACGCATATCGGCGACAAGTACCGTATCTACGGTGCGGCGTGGGGCGCGCCTATTGCTACCGTTGAGGTGAGTATTGATGGCGGCGCATGGCAAAAAGCGGCGATTGACCCGGAAGAGAACGCGGAATTCGCATGGAAAATCTGGCATCTTAATTGGGATAATCCGCCGAAGGGTGAACATACTGTCGTCTCCAGAGCGATTGATACGAAGGGGAATATCCAACCCGCTGCAGACTCTGACTACATGACTGGGAAACATACTTATTGGGAAAGCAACGGTCAGGTTGTCCGTCGGGTCAATATCGAATAGAAGCCCGAAGGAATCGGGGTTACAAACCCCTCCTACAGTGGAGGGCAGAGCAGAAACTGAATAATTAAAAAAATGAATATAACCGATGCACAGAAACAGCAATTCCAAGAGGAAGGCTATTTCATTTTAGAAAATGTTATCCCGGAACCGCTGCTGGAACTGCTCCGCGGTGAATGCGGGACCTTTATCAATCAGGCGGATGCTGAGATGGCGCGGCAGGACACGGATGTACTCGGTCTCAACCATCGCGGTAAACGGTATTTCGTCTCAAACTGCTTCAGGAAGCAGCCAAAACTCCGCGAATTCCTGTTCAGCGATCTGATGGCAGATGTCTGCCGCGCCACCTTAGGCGATACGGCGTATCTCTTCTGGGAACAATATGTCGTCAAAGGCGCGGAAGAGGGGATGAAGTTCAGTTGGCATCAGGATTCGGGCTACGTCGGTTATCCCGATCACAAGCCGTATCTCACGTGTTGGTGTGCGCTTGATGATATGTCCGAAGAGAATGGGACGGTCTATGTGATGCCGTTTTCTCAGATCGGTGTCCGTTCATGGGTGAAGCACATCCGCGACGATGAGAGCAACGATCTGGTCGGCTATTTCGGACCGGAGAAGGGTGTGCCTGCTGTTGTGCCTGCGGGGAGCATCGTGGCGTTCACGAGCGTCAATTTCCACTGCAGTGGGACAAACTACACGAATAGCCTGCGACGTGCCTACCTTGCCCAGTATTCCGCGGAGCCACTGCTTTCACACGACGGAAGTCGTCTGTGGGGCAATGCGGAACCGTTGTTGCGGGATGGAAAGTCGGCTGTCGGAGAACCGCCACCGAAGATTGCGTCTCGGTTTGATTAGGGTAGGTTGTGCAGCGGAATGATCCGTTGCTCTTGTTTATTTTGTATTATCAAGTTCTTGAAGGGATTGCTCAACTTCAGTCTTGAGCTCTTGATTGCCAGACTGTTTTGCCAATTCCAATGCTTTCTGGAAATCGACTTTTGCTTCTTCCGCTTTGCCTAAGAGACGATAGGCTTCACCTCGCGTGTGATATGCTTCCGCCAAAGCAGGATTCCTCTGAATCGCTTCCTCACAATCGGTAAGCGCAGACTCAATTTGACCTAACTTAACTTTCGCAAATCCTCTATTAGCATACGGCCAGGCATCATCAAAGTTTAGACGGATAGATTCGTTGCAGTCTACCAGTGCAGATTCATATTGTCCAAGTTTGTTTTTTAAATGGGCTCGGCTGTTATAAGCTAGGGCGTTGTCTGGTTCAAGTCTGATAGTTTCTTCAAAGTCAGCAAGGGCAAATTCATATTGCTTTAGTCTGTATTTGGCATAACCTCTCAAGATGTAGGCTTGGACATGGTCAGGTTTGAGTTTTATACTTTCATCAAAATCAGCGATTGCTTCTTGATACTGTTCTAATTTAATCTTAACTGAGCCACGTCTGAAGTAGGCATAAGCATGATCTGGATTGAGTTGGATACTGTTATCAAAATCGGTAATAGCAGATTTGTATTGTTTTAACTTCCCTTTCGTCTGTCCTCGGTGGTAGTAAGTTTGAGCATCATCTGGTTTTAAGCGAATACCTTCATCAAAATCACTAATAGCAGATTCATACTCACCAAGTTGTTCCTTGGAAACCCCGCGGACGAAGTAAGTTTGGGCATCATCTAGTTTGAGTCTTATGGCTTCGTCAAAATCAGCGATGGCAGCTTTATATTGTCCTAGGCTTCCCTTTGCACTGCCGCGTATAGAGTAAGCAAGAGCATTGTCTGGTTTAAGTTGTATTGCCTTAGTAAGGTCAACAATAGCAGCATCAAATTGATTTAGTAAAGATTTTATAATCCCTCGACTAGTGTAAACAGACACATTATTTGGCTTGATTCGTATCGCTTCATCGTAATCTACAAGAGCGGATTGGTATTGTTGCAGAGCGGTTTTCAGATTGCCACGGTTGTAATAGGCATCCGCATAATCTGACTTAAGACTAATTGCCGTATCGTAAGCAGAGAGGGCCTCTTTTTGATTCTTTCTTG
>JAPPDN010000764.1 GCA_028824575.1 Candidatus Poribacteria bacterium
GGCGGGTAATTATAACCAACTCGATATTTTTGTCGGGGCGGTTGCGATCATCATCAGTTTCGATGTGAGTCGTCGGACAGTCGGTTGGGCTTTACCGATCATTGCTATTGTCGGTATCTTATATGCACTTTTTGGTAGAGCTATGCCGGATGCCATCGCCCACAAAGGTTTTCCACTCCGCCGGATCATCGAATACTGCTTCTTCAGTCAAGCCGGTGTCTTCGGTATCATGGCAAACGTGATGGCGACCTACGTGATTCTGTTTATTTTTTTCGGGGCGTTTCTGGAGAAATCTGGGGTCGGACAATTCTTTATCAATCTACCGATGGCTATAGCGGGTCGCTCGACAGGCGGTGCCGCGAAAGTCTCGGTGATGACATCTGGTTTTTTCGGTTCCGTTGCAGGCAGTGCCATCGCAAACACTGTCGCCACTGGCACATTTACCATACCGTTGATGAAACGGACAGGGTTCCGTCCACACGTCGCCGGGGCAGTTGAGGCTTCTGCCTCCGTAGGTGGGCAATTCTTACCACCTGTGATGGGTGCCGGTGCCTTCCTAATAGCAGAACGGACAGGCTTGCCTTATAGCAAAATTGCACTTTTATCCATTGTACCAGCAATTCTCTATTTTTTATCCGTCTGGGTGATGGTGCATTGTGAAGCGAAGAAGCAGGGACTTGAACGGATACCAGAGGCAGAAACCCCGAAATTCATGCCGCTCCTTAAAAGCGGGTGGTACTACCTACTCCCGTTAGTGACCCTTGTTGGCATCTTGATTGCTGGTTACACCGCCTATAAGGCAGCGTTTTTCTCTATTCTCGTCACGATTGCGGTGAGTTATTTCCGTCCAGAGACACGGCTAACGCCGAAACGTATCTGGGAAGCGATGGTAAGTGGTGCAAAGAACTCACTCGCTATTGGGGGGGCTGTCGGTACCATCGGTATCATTGTCGCTGTTATTGATTTGACGGGGTTAGGACGGATATTTCCGGATTTAGTCCTGTCGGTTGCTGGTGATAACAGGGCTATCGCGATACTGCTTCTCGCTGCTGCCTCTTTAGTACTTGGAATGGGAATTCCAGTCACCGCAGCCTACCTGATTACCTCCGAACTCGCCGTGCCGATTCTGACAACACCTGAGATGGGTATCCCGATCATCGCTGCGCATCTGATTATTTTTTGGCTCAGCCAAGATTCCAATATTACACCGCCAGTTGCATTAGGGGCTTATGCAGGGGCTGCGATTGCGCGGGCAGATCCGTGGAAGACGGGCTGGGCGTGCTTCAAGTTCGCGAAACTCCTCTATATTATGCCGCTGTTGTTTGCGTACACGCACATCCTATTCACAGAAGGCACACCCGAGCAATACGTGCTATCTGTGGTAACGGCTATCGTTGGCACTATTATTTTCTCAATCGTGACGATGGGGTACTTTGTGCGTAAGACACACTGGTATGAGTGGGTACTGCTCGCGCTTGCTGCGTTCCTTGCATACATCTATAACATCTGGACGTTCATTGTTGCAATAGTTTTGGTCATCATCGTCTACATCATCCAGAAACGATCAGAAACATAGCGGGACATTTTTCATGGGGTATTGACAATCCCTTGGAGTTGTTGGAGGAGTGCTTCAGCGGCTCGTTGAGACTGACGTAAATTGAACTGTGCCACCGCTGCTTCCGCGCGGAATGTATTCCCGCGGTAGTAGCGTAAGAAAACGGCACCTACCCACAATGCAGCGTCTGTATAGTGTCCATCTAACACTGCATCAACAGCGAGAAAGCCGAATGCACCGTTTAGTAAGAGCGCATTTAACCCATCGCGCCAATCGCCTGTGTAAGCGTGTCCCGCACCGGGAAGAATTTTAGACAATACTCTTGCAACTTTGACAGATTTCTGTGGTACATTGATCGCCGAGTCAAAGAGTGCGTCAAATTTTTCATCTACGGTATAATCCTTTAGAACGCTACGTGCCTCTTCCCATCGAAATTGGTAAATATAGGCAACCGCCTGCAAGAAAAGTGTGCGTCTGTAGAGTTGGGGGGGTGGATTTCTCAGCGTCACTTTAATCAATTCTAACTGCGCGAGATCGTAGTTCTTTGTGGCAATTAGCGTCACAGCGAGTTCTAATTGATATTCCGATTTTGTCTCGCTATCTGCAGCGAGATGCGTTGCGGTCCGTAGAGCAGTAACTGCTTCCGTCCATAAACCTTGCGTCCTATAGGTGAGTCCGATGTTGTAATAGACCTCATCGACGCGCGGATCATCTGGATGAAAAAAGAGGAAGCGTTTGTATTCAGTGATGGCAGCATCGTGGTTACCCTGCGCGGCGAGATGTCTACCGAGGGATAACGGGAGTTCTTCTGCGATTGTGGTGAAACCGCTGAAAAGCAAAGAAACACCGATTACCAAGAACAGGGTAGTGTTGTTTAAAACCTTGGTCACTCAGAACAGTCCTCCAAAAAGATGAGATTCACAAGCGGTACCAGCAGAAATGGAGTTTTTCAAAAAGAGTTTTCGGTAAATTCCAGAACAAATGCAGCACTCTTTGAATGCCAGACGGGTTCACCGACGGCATTTTGACTCTCAAAATCCGCCGCACGGCTTTTGCCTTAGAGACCCGCGGCGGCTACTGTGAGGGTGTTTTCCAGAGGTAAAGCGTGCCATCGGAACTTTCACTCACAAACGTCTTGCCATCGGGAGAAAAGCGAAGCCTTGTGACCGTAACGGGGTGTTCCTTGTGTTGGGTAATGCGTTGTGCCGTCTCTGCGTCCCAAGTCTCTGTGTCATAGAGATACACATTGCCGCCCGACCCGCCCGTGGCAAGCATGCGCCCATCGGGGGAATACGCAAGCCCCCAGATACGCTGGTGCGCTGCACTGATTTTTGTTGTCTCCCGGGTGATCCGCACGCCGCCGATTTTGGTGATGAGTTTTGCGGTCTTTGCGTCGTAGAGATGAACCGAGCCATCAAAACTTCCACAGGCAATCGTCTTACCATCGGGAGAATACGCAAGACTTCTGGGGGGATTGAGGGTACGTTCGCGGAGCTGTGCGATTTCTTGACCGTTTTGGGTATCATAGACCGCAATACTGCCGTTCGTCCTTCCACAGACAAGCGTCTTACCATCGGGAGAATATACAAAACTCCAGACGGGTCGGAGTCGCTCGGACAGCTGCGCAATAAAGGGGTTCGCGGTATCGGCTGCCTCTTCGGTGAAATTTTGCGCTAAACAGAGCATCAGGATTGAGAACATCAA
>JAPPDN010000220.1 GCA_028824575.1 Candidatus Poribacteria bacterium
GTGCTACCGAAGATACTATCCGGGCAAGGGTCGGTGAAGGCATTATCACTACCATCGGTTCATCCGGAAGCCACAAGGAAGTTTTAGAAAACCCAGTCCGCATTTCAGAAACAGTTCTTGATAAAGGCTTAGCCGCTGGCACCGCATTTGAGATTCTGTCTATTGATATTGCAGATATAAACGTCGGCGAGAACGTGGGCGCCAAATTACAGACCGATCAAGCGGAAGCGGAACTCAAAATTGCACGCGCAAAGGCTGAAGAGCAACGCGCTCGCGCACAAGCGGAAGAGGAAGAGAATAAGGCACTCGTTGAAGAAATGACAATTAAACTCATTGAGGCTGACGCTGAAGTGCCGCTCGCGATCGCTGACACGCTTACCTCCGAAAGAATGAGCGTCATGGATTATTATGAACTCAGGAATATCCTCGCGGATACGGAGATGCGACAGTCTATCGCCTCGCCTGTTACTGATGGACAAGAGATAGACACAACCCGTTCTTCACACTCACTCGGACTTTCATAGCAGTCACTGAAGGGAAACTATAACACGGGTCCCTAAAGGAGAAATTGATGGAGAGTCTCATTCAGTTGATAATACCCCTCGCTATTGTGATTCTTTCACTCGTTGTAAGCAATTCGCGGCGGCGGAAGGCACAACAACAGAACGCTGAGAGAAGAATGGAGGAGAACACGCTCCCTGAGAGTAACAGCGACGCATCACCACCGCCTTTCATGGAGGATTTTCCGTTTGCAACAGAGTTAGAGCAGATGATGACGCAAGAGGACGAAGACGAAACGGAAGCGGTGCCAGCGGCTTCTGAAGAACCGGAACCGCCTGCACCACAAGAGCCAACTCAGCCCGTTGAGAAGCCACAACCGCCGCGAGTACCTGTGGAATCCCCAGCCGGGATCCGATCCATCCCTGCTACGTCACTGCTGAATTTGTCGCCTCAAACATTCCGTCAAGGTATCATTCTCAAAGAAATCTTGGAGCGTCCCCGATCGCGGCGAACGAGGCGGAACAGATAGGTGCATTTACACGGTATTGACTAAATTGCTGTACACCTATACTGAGGTGCGTTCTCTGTTCAAGTACATCTATTTCTCTAAGTCCTGAACAGGAAATATCGGATTTTAAATGAAAACCCGCCTCTTTTACAAAATCGCCGTTATTACCTCAGTTTTTCTGCTGTTCATAGGGTGTTCGCGCCGCCAAAAAATTATAGAACAGCAGACACCTTTCCACGCCGAGATCCCCTCTTATACTCGGCATCTCAAAGGATTCAAAATTTGTCTCGACCCAGGACACGGCGGGCAAGCACACATCTCTGATTACAAACGCGGTCCGACAGGCGTTCGTGAGGCGGATGTCAACCTACAAGTCGCCCTTCACTTACGGAACATGTTACAGGAAGTCGGGGCTGCCGTTGTCATGACGCGTGTTGATGATGCTTACGTGAGTTTGGCGGCGCGGAGCCAAATCGCCAACGAAAGTGGGGCTGATTTTTTTATCTCTCTCCACCATAACGGCATTGATAACCCTGAAACTAACTATACCTCTACATGGTATCACGGCGATGCGGACGACTCGCGCCAGAGCCTCGACCTTGCTCGATATGTCCAACAAGGGGTTTCGGACGCGCTGCGATTACCGAGTTCGCCAGCAACAGGTCTCTTTTCGGATAAGTTGATGGCTGCTTCTGGCTTTGGCGTTTTGCGGTTAACGAAATGTCCAGCCGTCTTATGCGAAGCATCTTTTCTCTCAAACCCCGATGAAGAAGCGAGGTTGAAGAAGGACGACTACCTCAGAAACGAGGCTTACGGCTACTTTTTGGGTGTTGCCCGCTATGTTGCCGCAGGGTTTCCGAAGGGAGTTCTCGTAGCACCACAACCTGAGACTATCATCCAGACCAGAACGCCACAACTTCAGATTCGAGTCATGGATGGACTCCACGAACGCGGCGCATGGATGCTCAAACGCCAGCAGGTCTTCACGAACTCTATCCGAGTCAAAATTGATGACGTGAGTGTGCCATATCACTACGATCGCGATACGGATATAATCACTGTCGCTATTGAAAAACCCCTCGCAAACGGTGTCCACTTTGTCCAGACTGAATTGGTGAACTATTATGGTAATCACAGTCTACCTTCGCGGCAGTGGTTTAAAGTCGCGCCCGCGGCGGTAGAACTTCGCCTTAATGCTTGGACGGATACGCTTCCGGTTGCGGGTAAAGGTTATGTCGGTATTTCCGTAACCGCGCTTGACGCTGAGGGAACACCCATCGCTGACGGTGAACCGATTTACATGCAAACGTCAAACGGGACATTGGCAGAAACTCGTCAATTATCAAAGCGCGGTTCATCAAACTTCTATCTCTACGCACCTGATTCACCCGGTACGGCAACTGTAGAAGCCGCTTATGGTGAAAAGCGTGCATCGTTAACGGTTAACTTCACAGACACGGATATTGCTATTGTGCAAGGGCAAGTTTCTGACGCGGATTCTGGGGAACCGCTGCGAGATGTACAATTACAGGCTGATCCGGGGTTAACCGCAACCACAGATACTAATGGGCACTTCTTCATCACAACCGATCCCACGTCAAAGACTCCAATCAAAACAACGCTACACATTTCCAAGATGGGTTACTATTCCCACAAACGCAAAATTGACCTTATCCCAAATCAGGCAACGGTTGCGCATACTAAACTTCACCCTATTGCAGGCGGAGCATTTGCATCAACAATCATCATTCTCGACTCACGAAGTGATACACCTACCACGGAAAAATTGATCGAAACATTGAGAGAACTACTTGAACTTGCTGGCGCAAAGGTCTATAATATTCAGACCCCCGGACAAAGGTTGACCATAGCAGAACGGATACGCCAGATTAACGCTATTGAAGGGAGAGGGTATTATTTGCAAATTAACCATACACAGTGGCGTAAAGATGAACCGCCTTTGATCGCAGCACACTACCGCGGTAATCAAGGGACAGAAACATTTCTAAAACGGATACTCGAACAGTTCAACAAAACACTTTTTCAGACACCCATTGTCACGGTTCAAGATCGGACGACTCCTGAAATCCAGCAGACAAACAAAATGGCGATGACCCTTGAAATCCGATCCTTAAATCAGCAAAACACTTCTGCCGTGGAGGAAGCACATGCAATCTTTTTTGGGACATGGGCTTTCCTAAAATCAGATGGCAAGATTGATGCAGAAGAGCAAAAACGTTTT
>JAPPDN010000927.1 GCA_028824575.1 Candidatus Poribacteria bacterium
CGAATTGGTATCGGTACACGTCATCCCTCGCCCACATGCAGATGTGGAGACTATTCTCGGCGGTGGAAGTTCGGAAGAACCGAAGAGCAGTAGCAAATAAATTGGCTTTGTAGGGCGGGGATGATTTTCTCGCCTTTGCCCTACTCCGCTTTAGCAGAGCACATTTTAGCATCGCCACATCTGCAACTTAGGCAGTGGAATTTGAAAATGATGCCCAAGAGCCAGAAGATAGCACTGAAACCGAATAATAAACAGGCGACGCAATTCATGAAGCACTGCGGTTACGCACGTATTGCTTTCAATGCCGCCCATTCAGAATACATTGCAGATAACAGTTTATCTCTGTTTGATATAAAACGCCGATTCAATTCAAAGAAGCGTGAGGTGTTTGAATGGTGTGACGAGTTATCACAGAATGTGCCAAAAAACGCGATGCATGACTTTGGCGATGCATTGGCGCGCTATCGGTCTGGCCAGAATGCTTTCCCAAAAAAGAAACGGAAGGCAGGAAAATTGTCGTTTCGTATCAGCAACGGACGCAACTCTATCAAAGTGGAAAGTAAGCGTATTCTATTACCAAAGATAGGTTGGGTGCGTATGCGCGAGGCATTGCGGTGGGACGGTGACATTATTAACTGTACGATTAGTAAGCGAGGCGACAGATGGTTTACATCGATGCTAATCGAAACCAATGACAGAGGTGCACCAGATTTACGCGGTTTACCTCCCGTGGGTGTCGATGTTGGTATCAACTCCCTTGCGGTAACCGACGACGGTACAAAATACGAGAACCCCAAAGCATTACGGTCAAGGTTGCGGAAGTTGCGTAGGTTAAGTAAGAAATTAAGTCGTTGTCAGTATCTGTCTAACAATTGGCTTAAGATAAAGCGTAGGTTGGCACGGTTGCATTATCGTATTTGGTGTCTTAGACAGGATGCCCAGCATAAAGCATCTACCGACATTGTTAATCGTGCAAGCGTTATAGGTATTGAGTCTCTAAATGTTAAAGGACTTATGCAGAACCGAAAATTATCACGTGCTTTGGCTGATGCATCCCTGCATTCCTTCCTATCGATGATACGCTATAAGGCATTGAGGCGCGGCGTTGAAATCATTGAAGCCGATAGATTCTTCCCATCAACAAAGACGTGTAGTCGGTGTAACCAGAAGAACGACAGTATGACTTTGGCAGATCGCACATTTATCTGTCCGTCCTGCCTATACGTGCAGGACAGAGATGTAAACGCCGCGATTAATTTAAAACAACTCGCCGCTAGCTTGTCGGAGAGTGTAAACGCCTGCGGAGAGATTGTAAATCCAGCGTTGGTTGGTTGATCTCGCTGAAACAGGAATTACGGCACTATATTTGATTACATGTAATCAGATTTGAGTAAGTCCTAAGGAGCGGCTGAATGGCACAGATTGACGAAAAACAGATTGAAGAGATTGTTTCCCAAGTCTTGAGAACACTGCAACAAGACGGGACGACGACTGTACAACCCACGACACCCGTTGGCGGAAATTCGTCGCGGGCAGGCGTCTTCGCGACAGCAACAGAGGCTATCGCAGCAGCACAGACGGCACAGGCAGCATTCGTTAAACTTGGGTTTGCCAAAAGAAGCGAAATTATAGAAGCGATCAAAGCGGTCTCGCTTGCGAATGCGAAACGTCTCGCTGACTTAGCCGTACAAGATACCAATATGGGCAATGCGGCGCACAAGGTAATGAAAAACGAGGGTGCGGTAACACTTTCACCCGGTGTGGACGATCTTATCTCGGAAGCGATATCGGGTGATTCAGGAACACTTCTCATCGAATATGTCCCGTTTGGGGTCATTAATTCAATCACACCTACCACCAATCCGACATCAACGGTGATTAACCACGCGATTATAATGCTATCGGCAGGAAACGCCGTCGTTTTCAGTCCACATCCAAATGCGCGTGACTGTACCGAAGAGACGATGCACGTCATTAACGAGGCGATCGTTAAGGCAGGCGGTCCCGCTAATCTGCTCACCTCGGTTGAAAATGCGAGTCTACGGACAGCAAAAGAAATCATGGAGCATCCCGATATCGCCATGCTCGTTGCGACCGGTGGGGCATCCGTTGTGAGAACAGCATTATCAAGTGGGAAAAAGACAATCGCTGCTGGTCCCGGCAATCCACCCGCGATTGTTGACGAAACCGCTGACATTCAGGACGCAGCGAAGCACGTCATCGCAGGTACCAGCTTCGACAACAACCTGCTCTGTATCGGTGAGAAGGCACTCTTTGTCATCGAATCCGTTGCCAATGAGACGGTCCGAGAACTCACCCAGAACGGTGGTCATTTGTTGAACGCGAGCCAACTTGGGGCATTAGAAGCGGTTGTCACCGAAAAAGGTGAATCGAATAAGGAATACATTGGCAAAGATGCAACGACTATTTTAAAAGCGGCTGGCATTACAGCCCCTGCGCAGACAGTCGCGATCGTCGTAGAAGTTCCAGCAGATCACAACTTTGTTATCAACGAATACCTGATGCCGATTCTACCTGTCGTTCGGTGTCGCGAT
Organism: Candidatus Poribacteria bacterium; assembly: GCA_028824575.1. Lineage (GTDB taxonomy): Bacteria > Poribacteria > WGA-4E > WGA-4E > WGA-3G > WGA-3G. The sequence continues at coordinate 2,556 of JAPPDN010000927.1, forward strand.
TTTGATGAAGCGTTGGCGGGCGCAGTCAGGGCAGAGGGTGGACGCGGGCATACCGCAGTGCTCCATACCAACAATACCAAACGTATCACGCAATTCAACAAAGCGATGGACTGTAGCGTTGTGGTTATTAATGCCCCGTCTTATGCATCTTGCGGATTGGAAGGCGAAGGTTTTTTAGCAATGACAATCGCGGGGCCGACAGGTGAAGGGTATACGCGTCCACGCACTTTTACGCGTCAGCGACGATTAACGATCGCAAACAATTTGTCAGCACATACACAGTGACGGAAATAGGTTATTTGCGGCCGGTCCGGGTCGTTTAAAATTTTTCCTAAACGGGACAAAGGCGTTATGCGAACAGAGATTGACGATCTGAGAGCGTTAATACGCCAGCATGAGCGTAAATATTACATCGAAAACCAGCCGGAAATATCAGACGCCAAATTCGATGCGCTCATCAAGGAAGTTGAGGCACTCGAAGCGGCATCTGATGTCCCTATCCCACCGGATTCTCCTACGCAGCGGGTTGGTGGCGGTGCTGTATTAGGCACGCGCATACCACATCGCAATCCAATGCTGAGCCTAAACAACAGCTATGACGAACAGGAGCTACACGAATTCGGGGAACGCGTCCGACGATTGTTAGAAGACGCTCCTGTCGAGTATATTACAGAGTTAAAGATAGACGGTTT
>JAPPDN010000680.1 GCA_028824575.1 Candidatus Poribacteria bacterium
TATTTTCGGACTAAAGCAGTGAACGCCGCCTCATCACCTGCTAAGGTTCTCTGGATTAATTGCACATCATTTTCTACCATCCGGATTCTCCATTTTCAGTTCTCCCCATGTTGTGGTTAGTAACGCCGGTTGGGGCGATACCGGCAAGGTATACGCCGGATCAAACCAATCGGCTCCAAAATTCCGCTTAATGCGTGTTAACTGTGTCTGAACGCCACTGTCCACATCAACTTTGAAGATTTGTAGATTCTCATTAATTTCCTGTGTATAAAGGACTTCTTTACCATTTGGCGATAATGTGGGAGCCATTGCCCTAGGCCCCGCTTCATCAACAATTTGCCGGAGACCGGTGCCATCACGGTTGACAATGTAGATTGTCAACTTGTCCAGCCATGCGTCGGGCACATGTTCACCCACTGCGAGCGGCGGCAGCGGATTGTTATTCCAAGAAAAGGCAAGTTTGTTCCCCGCAGCAGACCAAGATGGAAAGGATTGTCCACCCCTCTCGTTCACAGGCAGAAGATGTTCCCGTTCCCCTGTGCGGATGTTGATAAGTGCCAGTCGTCCATCTTGACCAGGACCACCCACTGAACAGGCAATTTCTATTCTACCTGGTGACCATGCCGGATACAGAGCATTCACGAGGGATTCCTCTTTTGGTTTACCTAAGGTGGCAATGTAGATAATGGATGCGCGAAGGTCATCCGCCTTGTGCATGTAAGCGATCTGTTTACCATCGGGTGCCCACGTCGGATAGTATCTATAAACGAATTTTTTGAAGACGCGTCGGACATTAGATCCATCTGGCTTCATCAGATAGAGGTCTCGGATGCCATCGCGATCGGAGACGAAAAGAATCTCCTCACCGGTGGGTGACCAAACAGCCTGAAGATCCTCTGCGCGGTGCTGTGTCAGGTTCACCTGTTCAGAACCGTCTGGGTTCATCATGTAGATCTCTCGATTGCCGTCCCGTGTGGACGTAAACAGGATTTTCGGCGTTGTCGGTGCTTTGGCAAAAAGCAAACACATCGTTCCACATATCAGCATCAAAAGCGTGATAGAAAAAATTGACTTTAGTCTCATACATATTCCTCCTAAAGCGATTACTCCTTTTTCATTTCGCCCCATGTTGTGGTTAGTAAATTTGGTTTTGGTGAGACCGGCAATCCGTGCGTCGGATCAAACCAATCCCCACCAAAATCTCCGCCAGTATGCGTCAGCTGCGTCCGTATCCGGCTGTTTACATCAACTTTGAAAATGAAGAGTGCCCCGAAACCCTGTGTGTAAAGTACTTCCGATCCATCCGGCGACAACTCAGGATACTGTACCTCCCGACCTGCTTCGTCAACAAGTTGCCGGAGGTCCGTGCCGTCGCGATTGACGATGTAGATCGTCTGTTTGTCCTTCCATGCCCGGTGCGGGGCTCGATCCAAGATAACCGGTAACGGATGCTTGTTCCCCACAAGGGCAAGTCTGTCTCCGGCAGCGGACCAGGACGACTCGAATTGAAATAGGAGTGCTTCATCGGGGAGCGGTTGTTCCGCCTGGCGTGTGTGGATGTTGATAAACGTCAGTCGAGCCCCCAGGGCGTGATGTTCAGAGCCGGCGATTTCTGAACCATCGGGAGACCACTCTGGGGTATTGTAGTTCGCGATGAATTCGGCATCTTCTTTTCCAAAAGCCCCAAGATAGAGACCGCCCTTGATAAATTTCCAGTCCACGTTCTGGTAAGCAAATTGTTTGCTATCGGGTGCCCATGTAGGTGCTGTTCTCCAAACGTGTGTTTTTTCTTTGAAGACGGGTTGGACATTGGAGCCATCGGCATCCATCAGATACAGGTCCCGGGTGCCCTCTCGATCCGAGACGAAAAGGATCTGCTCACCCGTCGGAGACCAAGCTGCCTGAAGATCAACAGCAGGATGCTGCGTGAGGTTCACCTGTTCGGAGCCATCTGGGTTCATCATGTACACCTCCAAATTGCCGTCCCGCCTGGAGGTAAACAGGATTTTCGGCGTTGTCGGTGCTTTGGCAAAAAGCGGAGATATGGTTGCACATATCAGCATCAAAAGCGTGATAGAAAAAATCGACTTCAGTCTCATACGTATTTCTCCGATTGGTAATTTTAGGACAAATGCTTCAAAGCCGTTATTATGTCGCGCGCGTCGGAATAGCATTACTATCCAATTATTAAAGAGACTTTTTTTAAGGGCAAAGGGTGCATAATTTGAAGAGAAAAATTAACCGAGTATCATTTTTGTTGGACGGTATAAGAAATATCATCAAAATAGATATCGACAAAATGCCCGCCGCGCTGGAATGAGAGCATCCCGAAGCGATCAAAAATGGCACCCCCCGCGCGAGCATCGGGTTTGAGATTCAGCGAGATTGTTTCGTCATCGAAGGTAACAATCATCTGCCCGTGTCCATTGTTGGCATCCGGTGCGTAGGCGAGTCGCCACTGATGCGATGTGCGAGAAGGTTTAATCACGGGTCCCGTTTTCATGATCTCGTACTGACTTTCAGCGTTGGCGTAGACAGGACGGAAGTAATGCCCGATACGACTCGGTCCCTCGACCATGATGCCGACAAAATTCTTCGGTGGGGCACCGATATAGGTTTCGGAATTGAACCAACCGATAAGCACGGCACTGTCAGCACTTGCCCGAAGCATTGCGATTTTTCCTGATGCCTCAAGCGTATTGTCCATCGTTAGATGACCGATTCGATCGGCATAATACCCTGCCTGTTCAGGTTTCCTCTCATCTGCGCGCCAAATCAGCCCGCCAATTTCGCCGAGTGTTCCACCGGCGTGGTTCGTTTCGCGCCATCCGAAGTTATGGTAGGGTCGGATTTCGCGATCATCAAATGTGACGCGGTTGCCGTTCTCTTCCCAACCCGGATCGTCGGTGAAATCGTAGATTTTTCCGTCAATGCTCAGGTCATCGAGATAGACGTTCATCCCCTTCCCTGCAATCTGCATGTTCACCATGCCGAAGCGATTGAAAGTGGCACCGTCGGTTTTGTGTCCGGGTGCCAGTGGTACCGTATAGGTATTGCCATCCATCAGAAACGTGATCTCACCGTTACCAGCAGCACCATCCGGGTCGTAGGTCAGCGCCCATGTGTGCACTGTGCCGTCCGCCTGCTCTGGTGGCGTTTTCGTTGTCTGATAGCGTTCCCCTTCAAAGGTTGCGCCGCTTCCGGTCAGATAATTTTGCGTCCCGTATTCAACGAACACCCAG
>JAPPDN010000247.1 GCA_028824575.1 Candidatus Poribacteria bacterium
CTCAATAGGCTTCAAAATGAAACCGTAGCCAAGACGAAGGGTAAAGAGGATAGGCTTGATCAGGTAGAAGCGTTGCTCGAACAACTCAACGCGGATCTGAAAATATTGCAGCGCGAGAAAGAGAGCATCTTCGGAGCCAAGGCGGAGGGCAAAGAGGATAGACTTGATCAGGTGGAAAAGTTGGTCAAACAGCTCAACGCGAATCTGGGAGTATTGCGAGACCTAAATGAACGTGCCGCCGCAGCAAAGCGGAGGAACGAAAACCGATACCGCCCAGAGAACGTTGAAGTCAAGGCCCCCGCTGAGTTCAAAAAGGTGCAGGGCGCAACGCTCTTTTCTGGTCCACAACCCGGTGAAAAACTGCCACCATTGAAGGCTAAGGCTATCAACGGTGAAACTAAGGGCAAAACGTCCGATGTCATCGCCAAGGCAGACGGGCAGCTCCTCGTTCTCTTCCTGCAAGACGAAAGTGGTCTCGGCTTACGCGGGTTAGTTGGCGTTTCTCGTTTGCTCGCTCAAATCGCCGACAAATCTAAACAGACAATGCACATCAGTGCTGTGTTTTTAGGTGACACACCCGATACCGTGGAGAATCAAGTTAGTAAGTTAGTGCCACATATTCCAAGTGAGGTCTTACTCGGTATTTCTCAGGACGGGCGGGAAGGTCCAGGCAGCTACGGGTTGAATCGTAATGTGGCGCAGACGGTTATCATCGCCAAAGATGGAAAAGTGCTACACAACTTCGCTTTCACACAACCGATGCTCCGTCCTGACCCGTACGTACTTGGGGCTGTCGGAGATGCAATTGGTGTCCAACCTGCGACGCTGGAAAAATGGTTGAACCCACAAAATCCTGTAATCGAAATCAAGAATCCTGCTGAGGGTGGCAAAACTGGCGAAATGCGCCTAAACGGAAACATTGTACAGTTTGATGAATTGCCTGTCCGCCTTCTCAACTTATCTGAAGAACAAAAATCTACGCTTATTATCCAATCTGAACGAGATGTACCTCATGAACAGATCGTCAAAGTAATGGATATAGCAAAAGAGGAAGGTATTGATAAAATTGAATTCGCGATGCGTCCGTCTGAAAATAAGCGCATGGAAAGCGGTAGGGAACAGATGCGCCGCGAGTATTCTGATGAGATTGCAGCCTTTCGCAAACGTATCAGCGAAATCACTAAACGGGTTGAAAAAGCACGCAAGCAAGTTAAAGAAGCACACAAGCGACGCAAGGATGCTGCCCGCAATCGTGAGCAGCGTGGTAAAGAAGATTAACAAATTCATAGGGACGGGTCCCACTGTTCCCGTCCCTACGCGAAACAAAGCAGATGCTATTTGAGGAGAAGCAAATGAACGCCGTAAAACGATGTGATGGGATTAGCCGCCGCGATTTCCTCCGCGTCGGCGGTTTGACAGCCCTTGGACTCGGATTAGGCAACTTTTTTCACCTGCAACGCGCCTTTGGGGCACCTCAGCCCTACACAGCAAAAGCAAAATCCTGCATCCTAATATGGCTTGATGGCGGTCCCAGCCATCTGGAAACCTTTGACCCGAAGCCGGATGCACCACAGGAGGTTCGCGGACCCTTAAAGACCATTTCCACGAATCTTACAGGCGTACACATCAGTGAATGCTTGGAACGGACAGCAAGCATTATGGATAAAATCGCCATTATTCGTTCGATGACCTCGCCGCTTGGTGAACACAATCTCGGTACGCAGTACCTTATGACAGGCTATAAACCTACGCCAGCGTTAGAGTATCCGACCTTTGGTGCAACGGTCGCCTATATCAGATCCCAAAGCAGTAAGAACGCTTCAGGAGATGCCCTCACCGCTTTACCGCCAAACATCGCAGTTCCGAATTTCACAGGTCAAGTGTCGGGAAACGGATACTTACCGAATGCTACGCGCCCATTTTCTGTTGGCGGTGATCCGAAAAGACCTGACTTTAAAGTTCGCGACCTTGATTTCTATGAGGGGATTGATTTGCAACGCGTTTCCCGGCGGAGGCAGTTCGTCAATGCACTCAACGAATTCAGTCGCGCCAAAGACGCTGGTGCAATGACGGCATCGGACCCGGAGTTAGAACGTGCCTACAATCTGATTACATCGCCCGAAGCCAAAGCGGCATTCACGCTTTCTGAGGAGCCGCAAGAGGTACACCAGCGATATGGTCCGGGCGGTGTGAACGGGATCGGGCAGAGTTGCTTACTGGCACGCAGGTTAGTTGAGCGTGGTGTGCCATTCGTGACTGTCAACCATACTGGATGGGACACGCATCAAGATATTTTCACACTTAAAGAACGTTACCCTACGGATCAGAATGCGCATCTACCCTCCCTTGATCGGGCACTGAGCGCGCTGATTCAGGACCTTACTGATCGTCGCATGTTGGATGAAACGCTCGTGGTGGTTATGGGCGAGTTCGGACGTACCCCGAAGATTAACTCACAAGGTGGACGTGACCACTGGCCGAATGTGTTCAGCGTGATGTTGGCAGGTGGTGGCGTGCAAGGTGGACAGATCGTCGGCAGCAGCGATGCGCTCGGTGAGTTTCCAAAGGAACGTCCCGTGACGCCATCGGATCTGTCAGCCACAATCTATACACTACTCGGTATCAATCCAAGTCTTGAATTGCATACAAGTGACGGCCGTCCAGTCCGCGTCGCGCCTGACGGTGCTAATATTGTCTCGGAATTAATCGCTTAATCCAACTGTCGTAGAGGAAGTTATCTGTGAGAAAAATAATTTGCAGCTTGTTGATCGGGATTGTTTCGGCTTGCGCGCTTTACGCACAAGACGGGAGAAAAGAGAATTATTGGAATCAGTTCCGCGGTCCAAATGGAGACGGCAAGGCAATAGGGAGTGACCTCCCAATCGAGTTTCATGAAACGAAAAACGTCCGTTGGAAAACACCCATTCACGACAAGGGATATTCATCACCAGTCGTTTGGGATAACCAGATTTGGGTGACAACTGCACGTGAAGATGGCAGAGAACTCTTTGCGATCTGTGTAGACTTAGAAAGCGGCGACATCTTGCACGATATCAAAGTATTCGATGTAGCGGAACCGCAACTCGAACATGCGGACCTCAACAGCCATGCTTCGCCTACGCCTGTTATAGAGGAGGGACGCATCTACGTTCATTATGGTACGTATGGCACCGCCTGTCTGGACACGAAAACCGGTGAGAAACTTTGGGAACGCCGAGACCTCAATTGCGATCACCGTGTG
>JAPPDN010000757.1 GCA_028824575.1 Candidatus Poribacteria bacterium
TCCGCACCGAACCGCACCAGAACGGCGATCTTGCCGCGCTGCCTTTCCCGGATTACGAAATCTTCTCTCGCGACGGCAGCTTCGAAGGCGTAAATTCCTCGATTTTCGGACCGAAAGGCAAGCTCGTGCTGCCGGTCATGACCGGCCGCGGCTGTCCGTATCGTTGCACCTATTGCTGCAATACGCCGCTCCTCGAAAGCTGGAAGAGCAAGAAGACCTTTCTGCGCAAGTACGAGCCCGAGGCCATGGTGGCCGAACTCGAACGCCTGCGCGATACGTACAACGTCGGCTATTTCGAATTCTGGGACGAGTTGTTCCTGTCCAATCTGAAATTCGTGCGCGCCTTCTTCGAGATCTACAAGGAGCGCATACGCCTGCCGTTCTCGATCAATTCGCGAGTCGAAGTGATGAACGAGGATTTCTGCCGCACGGCGGCGGAAGCGGGTTGCCACACGATCTGGTTCGGCATCGAAAGCGGAGACGAGGAGTTTCGCTCGCGCATGCTCGGCCGCAAGATGGCCAATCAGCAGGTCATTGACGCCGCCGACAATTGCAGGAAGGCGGGAATCTTCCGCCTAACCTTCAACATCGTCGGCGCTCCGCTCGAGACCGCCGATGGCATGCGCAAGACGCTCGAACTCAACAAGCGCATCGCGCCGGAATTCTTCTTTTTCTTCCCCTACATCCCGCTGCGCGGAACGCCGCTATACAAGATCGCCGAACAGGAAGGCCTGCTGATCAAGCACAAGAAGAACCTGCACTACCTGTCGGCGGTAAACGACCGCAAGTTCACCCTGAACATGAAGGAGCGCCCGGAACTGCTCACGCAGGACGAGTACAACGAGATCTGCACGGAAATGCTCGCCTTCCAGGAAGCCAACAATCGCCTGAGTTATACCGAAGGCAACGCCATGGAAGAGCCGGCCACGGTGCAGGACAAGAGCTTCCAGCTCGTCGAAGACGCACCGCCTCCCGTGGAGCCGGCAGTCGCCACCGAACAAAAGAAATCGCTTTTCTCCGAAGTCCGCGGCTTCTTCAGCCGCTAGGCTGGATAGATCTGTACAGATTGATTTTTCGAATAGTTTGAATTTCGAAAATGCTGAATAGCCCGTTAGAATACGTCCTAAGGACGTATTCTAACGGGCTTTACAGGTTTTTGCAATATACATATTGAATTAGAATTTCGCTACACAATAACAGGTTGCATATAACTTGACATTATATCGAAAAACGTATATACGTCCTCAGGACGTATATACGAAGAAATACGCATGTCTAACTCTATTTCTATTTCCAAGGCGCTATCGCTTCAGCTTGGAAGCTTGGTTCAAGCCGTGATTACGCAATATGAACTCGGCGTACTTGTGTACAAGTTATATCGAACGAAAATGCTACACGATCAACCGCTACGCACAAGCAAGGAGTATCCGCAACGCAGAGAATTTGAGCGATGTGTCGGAGAACTGCTTAAACGAGGCATCTTGTCTCCCGTAAATGAATTTCCGTCCCATCGGGTGTTTCACATAATCGGTAAGACCGCTTCAGCAGAGGAAATGGCATGTGCGATCGATCCATTCGCCTATGTTTCCCATTTAAGTGCGATGGACTACCACGGACTCACTGACCGGATGCCACGAGTGCTCTACTTGACTTCTCCCACCGAGGCCGTATGGAAAGAGTTCGCGGCGATCCGGATGAAAAGGGACTACAAGCAGTTTTACGACGAATATCGAGTCAGCGGGTTTCCGAAGTTGCGGAAATTGGCCATGTCCAAACTTGAGAAAAGACCTGTTCAATGTCAAGGAACCGGTAAGCATTTGGGCGCCTATAGGAATGTAAGGGACCGTGTCTTGCGAGTGTCGACATTAGGACGCACGTTTCTCGATATGGTTCGACACCCATCGCTTTGTGGAGGTATGGCTCATGTCTTGGATGTGTATGATCAATTTGCATCATCGAACCTTAGGTTGATTGTCGATGAAGTCAATCGAAACGGGACTCCGATAGACAAGGTTCGAGTGGGATACATACTGGATGAACGATGTCGCCTGGCAAGCAGCTCCCTACAAGAATGGGAAGCTAATATACAAAGAGGCGGTTCGAGAAAACTGGTTGCGAATGCGGAGTACAATACCGAGTACTCGGAAAAATGGTCGCTTTCAATTAATGTGGACTGAGTAGTTATACAAATGTACTCATGTGATTTACATCAGTGGGTCGATGCTGAAACTGATCGGCGGCGGCGCGAGTTAAAAATGGCCGTCCACACGATACTTCGAGCAATTGGGGAAACACATGATTTGCGCGAAAACATGGTGATAAAAGGCGGGATTCTTCTCGCTATAAGATATCAGAGTCTGCGCTACACTAGAGACATCGATTTCTCGACGGATATTTTGAGCAGGGATTTTGATTTAGAATTTTTCGAAGAAGCCTTCGCCGCGGCACTATCGGCTGCGTGCGATCGATTGGAATACGGTCTCGATTGCAGGATCCAAAGCTGCAAGATGCAGCCCCATCATCTGTCTAATCCCACATTCCCCACCTTGCATTTGCGTATTGGATACGCGCCCAAGTTGGATAGGAGAAGACATCGCCGACTCCTTTCCCAGAACTCATCGGACGTTGTACAGGTCGACTACAGTTTTAACGAGATTACGCAGGAGGTCGAAAAAATCGAATTGACAGATGGTGGTTCGATACTTGCGTACAGTTTCTGTGAAATCGTTGCGGAAAAGTACAGGGCAATACTGGAGCAGGAGGTGAGAGGCAGAAATCGATATCAGGACGCTTATGACTTGTATAAATTGGTCAGGGGCAATCCCGATGTTTCTCAGGTCGAGAGGGAAAATATCCTGGGTTCACTGAAATACAAGTGCGAACATAGAAACTTGAAGGTTGATTCCCAGTCAATGACGGACTCAAAGATCAAGGAGCGATCCAGCAGAGAATACAAGGAACTCGCCGCGGAGATTCCCGAGGCATTACCGCCATTTGAAAAAGTGTACAGTTGCGTGTGTAAATTCTATACATCGCTTCCCTGGTGACCCCCAACTTGTGAAGGCCGTGCTGCCTCCGGTGGAGCTGGCGCCCGCGGCCGCACAAGAGCTTGCGGCCAAACAAAAGAAATCGCTTTTCTCCGAAGTCCGCGGCTTTTCTTCAGCCGCTGAGCCCGAAATCTTGCACTGAGGGCGCGTGACGGTGTTGGAAAGGGGCCCGGCGCAAGCCGGGAAAGGAATC
>JAPPDN010000853.1:0-2983 GCA_028824575.1 Candidatus Poribacteria bacterium
GTCTTCTTCTCTATTATCCCCAGTCTGACCGATACCGACATGGATAAACGCTTGCACAGTCCCGTTCACCAGTGCGACAAAGGCTGTTTCGGAGTCGAGGCCACCTTCCTTTTTATCCGCTTTACCGGTGGTAACCCCGCGTATTGCAGTAGCCAGTTCTTCTTCGTTTACTGAGTAGCAATGCGGAACATCCGCCGTCAGACGGTTATAAAATTGGGTTAAAGGTGCTTGCATATCGGCGGTATATTGAAGAATTTCCATCTGTTACCCCTAATTTTTTGTTTACTTATACAACAGAAAATTGGCGGGGTTATTAGGGGAAACACCCCAGCAAAAACACCCCGCCAGCAAATATAGGAAGTTTGTGTGAGTCCAGAATAGAAACGGACGATCACTTAGCGTTTTTGGACTTGGAAACTCGCATCTAACGCCTTCGCGACTCGGACTTGTGACTCTTCAAGGTGTGCCAAACTGTAGTCATCAAGTCTCCCTTGCGCATTCTGAAGCACGCCTTGTATCCGACTGTTGATCTGTCCAAGATAGTGACGTGCGAGTGACCTCGCGTCTTCAGGCGTTCCGCTATCCGCGTCTAACACCAGTTTGATGAGATGCTTTAGGTGTTCGCGTTGCAGCGCGCGGCGGAAACTGGAGATGAATGCGTCCGAATTCGACCACTGCTTTTCTCCGACATTCCGATCAAGTTCTGTCCAGACCGCATCCGTAATGCCTGAGAAAAGTTCTGGCAGTGTAAACGCATCTTCACCCTCTGGAAACTTCAGTTCTGTGTCCTGAATGCGCGCGAGGACGTTCGGGTAGAGCAAGCGTCCCAAGATACGGGTCTGATTGTTTAAAATCGCATTATGCACCGGGTAATCCAACCGTGTAGAACTCCCGCTGCTGGATCCCCAATCGCTCCAACGCGTAACGGCGAGACTGTTGAGCAGGTCTGATGGGAAATCGAAGGCTTTATCCGAGAGCGCATGTTCTTTGAGAAACTCAAGTGCCTCGCGCTGTTTCGCTGCTGGAACAGGCACGAAGGGTAAACGACCATTCTCATCGCCGCGGTGGTCGCGGTGGTGGTATTGCCCACCGATATAGCGACTTGCGAGGTACATGGAATAACCGTATTCACCCAGCAATGACCCGAAGGCACGCCGGACACGCTGATACCCCATTCCCTCTTTTGTAACCTTGTCAGCAATCTTATCCCAGAGTTCGATGACAATCTCGCGCCGTTGTTTCGCAAAGTCGAGCGGATCCGAACCGAGGTCCCACCGATTGACCAGCGGATCCAAATCCCTATATTGATATGAGGAGGCGTCGCCATCTGTGCCGTAGGTTAGTCCTGGCGTTGCGACACGGGAAGCGATTTCGCCTAACGCCTTTAATTCACCTTCAGGATTGCCAGCATCGATCGGTTTGTAGGCATACTCGACGACCCAATAATCCCAGGGGCCAATGGTCGTTGTATAGTAATCCCCCTGCTTTTCACCTTCGGGGGCGATATTCACAGCGTCGTATTCCATAACGGAGCCGAGGAGTGCTTCATCGCTTTTCTTGTTCAGGTCATCCAGCGAATGGATCGTACTCGCTTTAAAGTTATGACGCAATCCCAACGTATGTCCGACCTCGTGCATCGTCAGCGATTTAAGTGCCTGACCGATAAACGCTTCCGGCAACTCACCGTCCTCGCCAACCACACCACGCGCCTGTAGTACGCTCGCCATGAATCCCATTTGGCGTGCCAATCCATCTGCCATCTGACAATGGAACCGTGACGAGTGATCTATCGGGTGGTCGCGTTCATGGTCAAGTTCATCGAAGTACGTCGTATACTCCCGCTGCCAAGATCTGATGAACCCGTCACTGATAAGGATATCAGCGTCCAATATCTGACCTGTCAACGGATTCACGCGGGATGGACCAATAGCAAAGCCAGCATCAACGACCCAGCGGATCGTGTTATAGCGCGCATCTTCCGGATCCCAATCCTCATAATCTTGCTGAATGCGTGCTTCAATCGCGTCAACAAAACCTGCCTTTTCAAACGCCTTATTCCATTCAAGGATTCCTTGGCGAATGTAAGGACGGAAACGGTGCGGGACTGTTTTTTCAATATAAAAGATGATCGGATCCATCGGCGGCGAGAGTTTCGCTTTTTTGTCTGCTTTTTCCAGATGCCACCGGTTGACATACCGAACATAGGGTGCGTCACTCGTTTGGAGCGAATAATCTTTGACCGTTGTCATGAAATGCCCCATACGATCGTCAGCGAGCCGCGGGCGATAACTGTTTGATGGAAGTTCGGAAAGGCTGTAGTGCAGGGTCAATTGGATACCACGACTGTCTGGGACGGTTGTCATTGAGCCGCTTGCCGCGTAAACCGCTTGAACCCGCAGCTCAACGTTCTTTGGGAAGCCCTTGATTGTTCCCCAAGTGCTACGCGTTTTATCGAATCGGGCCCCCCCGCCGATCCTACCTGCCATGGGCGGTAGATCAGACATAAAGACAGGCGAGATATTCACCAATAGACTCCGCCGTTGCGGATGTATGCTTTCGATCTTAAGAGAGAATAGCACAGAGTCGCTGTAACTGTAGTCCACCGCTTGGGCAGTTGCTGTCCCTTTATAAGCACGGAAGCGCACATTTTTGCGCACGAGATGCACACGGTCACCAACACGCCGCCAAACGAGCAACCACTCATCCATCGTCATCCCTGAGATAAGATATCCTCTCCCCAGCCCCCGTGAAAGGCTAATCATGCATAGAAAAGGCTTGTCCAATTGTGAAGGTTGAATCTCACAATAGAGGTTCTCTTTCTTCTCGTATAGTTTGAAAAAGCCTTGGTAGTTTTTACTGTCTTTAGTAACTTTAGAAAAATCTTCAATCTCTTTTTTCTTTTGCGCAGCTGCTGCTTGTGTCTCGGGTTTTGCTGCTTCCTGCGCAGATACTGATAGGCAATAACCGCTTATTAAGATTAAAC
>JAPPDN010000853.1:2993-3239 GCA_028824575.1 Candidatus Poribacteria bacterium
TCCAAAAAGTCAATAGGTGTCGCATTCTCTCTTCTCCTTATTTCATTGAGTTGTCTTTTTCGGTTTGGAGACGTTCAAGGGTTGCCAACGCTTTTGCCAATTCACCCTCGGCGCGTTGCCGTGCGAGAACCTCTTGTTCTGCGCGTTCCTCCGCCTGTTCTGCGCGTTCTTCAGCTTGTTCTGCGCGTTCTTCAGGAGGAGATACCCATTGCTCGATCGTCGGGACATATAACCACAAAGTACCAA
>JAPPDN010000179.1 GCA_028824575.1 Candidatus Poribacteria bacterium
AGAAGCGTTCACGCCCTTGCATGGCGAAAGATCGGCGATTTTCATCACGCGGAGGAAATCACACAAGATACCTTCCTCCAAGTCTACAAAAAACTCTCGACGCTTAGAAATCCAAGTCAGTTTGCCAGATGGCTCTATGTCATTGCTGATCGACTTTGCATCGGTTGGCTGCGAAAGCAAAAACCAGCTATGCCATCACTGGAGGATACACAGACGAATATAGTGGAGAGCCTCTCTTATACACGTTATATATCGGAACAGCGCGAAACAGAAGCGATTGAGCATGATTCTGAAATGGTCAAAAATTTTTTGGAAAAACTTCCGGAGCAGGAACGCACCGTCGTGACGCTCTACTATCTTGATGAAATGACGGCCAAAGAGATTGGCAGACTCTTAAATGTGTCCGTGAAGACGGTTCATAGTCGGCTACATCGGGCACGCAAACGTTTACAAGGAGAAGCATTTCTCATGACACAAGAAGGTAGACAGGAACTTAAGCAGGCGGCTGAAGAACTAAGCCTCACCATAGAGAAAAAGATTCATGCCGAACTTCAGGCACAACTGGGGAAAAGTATTCCGGACACACAAATGAGTGCAGATATACTCGAACAAGCATTAGAAAAGATGATGGGTGATATTAAGGAAAAAATACTGGCACAACTTCGAGCACAATTCGGAGAAGGATTCTAAAAAAAGAGGTAGGTGCAATCGGAATCTATTCATAATGTTTTCCTAATTTTGTTACGTGCTGCCTGAGATGGTAGTAAGGTGGAACGTTTGAATGGCTCTGCAAACATCGCTGATTAGGTTGAAAAGGACGGAGGACTGTGATAAAATAGCCAAAGACGTTTGCAGCTTGATATTTCACTAAACATAAGGTTAAAAAACCACTACTGCCTGCTTTCACGCGCAAATTATGGAGAATACAATGAATACATCCTATGAAAGGCCATACAGACCCGCAGATCTGAATACAACACTCACCAAGGCGTTTCCGTTTACGGCTATGGCTGAAAACCTCATGGAAGAAGCCGAATTCGCTACGTCAGGTCGAGCCTCGTTGACGTTAGCCCGAGGCGATGAACTGACACTCGTTCTGGTCGTTATGAAAGCCGGGACGACATTGGAGGAACATTCGGCACCCGCTGCTGCTGTCGTTGTTACGCTTGGCGGAAAGATTATATTCACATCAAGTGCTGACAAGATAACGCTCGAACAGGGTGAGGGGGTTACCTTCACAGGCGATGTTCTTCACTCTGTCCATGCCAGCGAAGATAGCGTGTTCCTAATTGTGATTGGAGGTAAAGCATCTCATTAGAACGTCGAAGCATAATTGGAGTCAATACGCTGATATGACATCATTTAAATCTATCTTCATTTCGGTATTTCTTGGAGCAGTCCTGATTACTGTTGTGTTAATCCTGAATGCGAAACGTCCCGCAATGGAAGTAGAGCAGCCGAGTGCGGATTTTGTGCGGGCGACGGGGAAGTGTGCGGAGTGTCATCGCCGGGAAACGTCTGCAGTCGTCCACCAATTTGAACGGAGTGAGCATGCAAAGCACGGCGTAAGTTGCTTGGATTGCCACAGAGCTGTGGAAAATCAGGAAACACAGGCACACCGGAGTTTCACAATTGCGAAGCGGCTCACGGCGAAAAATTGTAGCGAATGCCATACAACTGAGTATTCGCAGTTTCTCCGAAGCCGACACGCGGCACCAGCTTGGGCAGCAGTATTGGGTGCGAAGGACTTTACAGCAGAACAGATCGCCTTCGCTGAAAAATACCACAAGGGTGCAGTGGAGCGTCCAGCGAATCCTTTAGCGATTGCAGAGGGTGAGAGTGCTATTGACGTTGGATGTTTGGGGTGCCACGATATAGGTAAGCCGAACCCCGATGGTTCTATTGGGACGTGTACAGACTGCCATGCGCGGCATTCAAGTTCGGTTGCGCTGGCGCGGGAGCCGGAAACCTGTGGGCAGTGCCACATGGGACCCGACCATTCACAGATTGAAATTTACCATGAATCCAAGCACGGTGTGCTTTACAATGCGCAAAAATCGGAGATGAATCTCAAAGCACCACCGAAAGCACTCACGACAGCAGATATGACAGTGCCGACATGTGTGACGTGCCATTTGAGCGGCTTGGATGGCTTGAATGTGACACATGACACAACCGAACGACTTTCGTATTGGCTATTTGCGGCGGTCTCTGAAAAGCGTCCAACTTACCAACAAGGTCAAGACGCGATGAAAGAGACGTGCTTAAAATGCCATGCGAGTTCACAGGTAGAGGTTTACTATCAAGAGGCTGAAGGTGTTGTTGCGGATACCAACCGTAAAATTTCGGAAGCAGTGGCACTGATGAAATCGCTTCGTGAAGATGGATTGCTGACGGAAACACCTTTTGATGAACCTATCGAATTTCTCTACTTCGATCTGTGGCACTATTACGGTCGGACAGCAAAACACGGCGCGTTCATGGGGGGGGCAGATTTTGTCCAGTGGCACGGAAATTATGAGCTTTTGTTGAAAATGACGGAGTTGAAAAGAATTGCCGAAGAACTCAGAGAAAACGCTGCGAAACCGTAAAGGGTTGGCTGCCAGACTGCTCGACTTTTTTATAGTTGCGAACCTTGCGTTTTTGGCACTTGATGTGTTTTTAGCGCACTCTGTCAACGCATTTGCACATCCCGCGGAATGGATTCCCTTCTACTTCGCGTTAGGTGCGTCCGTCCTGCTCGCGCTCATACTTTTTGAAAAAAAAAGGCGGTGGCGAGCGTGGTGTCGGTTTGGTGTTGGGTGGGGTGCTATCTGTATCGGCATCTCCGGCATGTTTTTTCATCTCGGCAGCGAATTCTTCTCTGATTTGACCCTCAAGAATCTTGTCTATACGGCTCCGTTTGTGGCACCGCTGGCTTTTACGGGGGTAGGGCTGCTTTTAATCATGAACGGCATGATCCGCGATACGGATTTAGAATGGGCACAATGGGTCGTGTTTATGGCGGGCTTCGGGTGGTGCGGTAATTTTATTCTCTCGGTTTTCGACCACGCGCAAAACGGGTTTTTCAATCCATCTGAATGGTTGCCGGTGTTTACAAGTGCTATCGCTGTCGGATGTTTGACAACGCTATTTTTTGTGCCTCACCGCCCCACTTTCCTTAGGTTCTGTGTCATTGTTTTAGGCATCAACTTCATCGTTAGTATCGCTGGATTTTTCTTCCATTTGACGGTAGATG
>JAPPDN010000297.1 GCA_028824575.1 Candidatus Poribacteria bacterium
GATAACTGACAACTGACAACTATTCAACCCTTTGTGGTATATGACGCACGAATCCACTCTTCAAGCACCTGATCCGGATTTTCCACAACTTCCTTTGGAAAGGCGAACCTGGACCGTCCGGTGTTCTGCTTGATGAGGTTTAAACCGTGCTGATAACTTTCAAGGAGTTGGTCACAGATCAACTGTATCTCCGTTTCATCAGCAATCGCACGTTCACAGATAAGATTCGTTGCTTCGTTATCAAATTGAATCTGTAGTTGATGTTCGGCGTAAAATTGTGCCTCGTACCGGCGGACCTGTTCCTGCATCACGGCGTTTCGGTTGTAATCAGCATCTTCGGTTATCCGCTTTAGTTCGACATTTGGGGCATCTACAACCGCGTCCGTGACGACGAATTCGCTAACGCCAGTGGAAGGCAGATTAAATTTATAGTCCCGTAAAACCTTTTCGCAAACTGTCATTAACGCGCGTGCACCTGTTTTTTGCTCGATCGCTTTCTCGGCAATGCGACGTAAACCGCTGTCCGAAAATAGGACTGTGATCCCATACGCATGGAAAGCGTTTTCATATTGCCGAATAATTGAGCCTTCGGAATGCTTCAAAATATAGAAAAGATCGTCTACTGCAAGTTCACCGCAAACGACATGCACAGGGAGTCGGCCGATGAACTCTGGTTCAAAACCGAAGTCGATGAAATCCTTCGGTGTGACATCCTCAAAATACTGTGACGCGTCATCGGCTTGACTGGTGATTTCAGCGTTGAATCCGATCCTGCTTTGATGCATACGTTTTTTAATAATCTTCTCCATACCAGTAAACGCACCGCTGATAATAAACAGGATATGCCGCGTGTTAATAACCTCTTTTTCAACTTTGCCGCTTTTTTGGAATTCCATCGCGGCACGCATCTGCGAAGCGACATCGTTGCCCGCACGCAGATCAACTTCGGTCTCCTCCATTAGTTTGAGGAGTCCGATTTGCACACCGCGTCCGCTCACGTCGCGCCCGATGATGTTCGGTGGTGTCGAGATTTTGTCCGCTTCGTCGAGATAGATAATACCGTATTGTGCCAATTCAAGGTTGTCGTCGGCTTGTGTTACCAATTCACGGATTAAGTCGTCTACATTAGCACCGACGTAGCCTGTTTCGCTAAATCGGGTGGCATCCGCTTTCACAAACGGCACACCGATGAGTTTGGCGATGTGACGGATCAGATACGTCTTGCCAACACCCGTCGGACCGAGCATGACAATGTTCTGTTTTGAGTAGTCGGTATCGGCGGCATCGGGGTTTTCGTGGCATTCTCGGACGTGGTTATAGTGGTCGCAGACGGCGATAGCGAGTGCCTTCTTCGCCTCGTCCTGCTTAATCACGTACCGGTCGAGATAGTGCTTAATCTCTTTCGGTTTGAGATCAAACTTCAAATCGAAGGTCTTTTTCGGTTCCGGTGCCTCTGCTTCCCCTTCAGGTGTGGGTTCGTTAGCAGTTGCGTTTATCAAGCGGACAGTGCCACCGTATTTCTTTTGCCAAAATTCTTGAAATTCCTTTTCAATTTCTTCGGGTGTGGGTATTTTCTTGTTTGTACTCATAACTTTGTTATACTGTTCCTGTGAGTTCACGGCGAACAATTTCAGTTCCCGCTACCATTGTTTTTAGTTTAGCGGCAGCTGCCCATCGCGCTGTTTGACTGAAACCACAATCTGGTGTGATACCAAGTTTTTCAGGACGGACATGTTTGAGTGCTTCTCGGAGCAGTGCCGCGACATCTTCCGGTGTTTCTACGTAGTAGTTTTTGACATCAATGAGTCCTGCGGCGAGTTCTTTGTCGTTTGGGAACTCGCTCCACAATCCGATTTCCGCCATCTCCCGGTTAGCAAATTCCAGTGCAAGTTGGTCAAAGGCTGCGTCAAGGATATGCGGGAAAAGCGGACGGTAAGAACGTTTACCGACGGCTCTACCGCGGTAGTTGCCGAAACAGATATGCAGTCCAATTTTTGCCGATACACCTTCAACAGTGTGGTTGAACAACTTCACGAATTCCTGCGGTCGGTCGGGATAGACAGCGTAAGACGGTTCATCCAACTGAATAAATTCCGCACCTGCTTCGACAAGCTGCCTAAGTTCCGTGTTGATAATCTCTGCACATGCATAGGCGACTTCAAGACGTTCTTTGTAGATGCCACCCGTCTGAATGCGTCCTGAGAGCGTGAACGGCCCCGGACATGTCACCTTGAGTGTTTTCGTTGTTTCATTTTTCGCGAATTCAAATTCTGGGAGGATACCGAGACCGTCGGGGGCTGCAAGCGGAACAGCGGGCAGCCATTTGCCGCGTTGATCATGTCCGTCGGGTCCTTGTGTCCTCGGCGCGGGGAGTTGTTCTAACCCCGTGAGACGTTCATAGAAGCCGAGCACAAAATCTTGGCGACGCATCTCGCCTTCTGTTACAATGTCAACCCCGGCGCGCTCTTGGTCAGCGATAGCGGTTCGGACCGCGTCGTCAAATGTTTCGTTAATATCCGTTTCGCCGAGTTCTCCGCGCCCAATTGCCTCAAGGGTCACACACAACCAGCTCGGTGGCGCGTAGCTTCCGATAGTGCTTGTGGGTATCAATATGTCTGTCTCTTTCATATACTCCCTCTGTCTTCTTTTAATTATTTAATCCCCGACGTTTGCATAGAAAAACGGTGGCATTGTCAAAGCAACAACATCGTCATTGCCGGAGATTTCGCGTGCCATCGCGAGTGCATCGTCTAAATTTTTTGCCCAATCAACACCCAATCGCTGTGCGACTCTCGGTTCCTTCGGACCCACAAGGATGACCTTAGATAGGTATTTCAACGGATACGTTGCCCAATACCAAACCGTGAACGGATGGAAGCCGTGATGTGCGAATTTGTTCCGATAGCAGTCGATGAGGTATTCATCCTTCGCGTATTTCTCCTGAAACTTCTGCTGCATCTCAAAGGGTTCTGTGGTATCAGCAAGCACCTCATCGTAAAACATTTTATAGGCGACGTGATACTCTTCGTGAAAGATTTCATACGTCGGGTTCATGATGATGACAACGCCATCCTTTTTGATGATGGGTTTGTTGTAGAACCAGTTGAAGACGTAGCCCAAAATGTCACTCACTACCAAAACGGGGTTGATACGCGCATCAACGGCGTAGGGACTCATATCGGGGAGTCCGCACACCAGCGTGCTGAACTGACGCGGGATCTCTATTGCCAATGGCCC
>JAPPDN010000924.1 GCA_028824575.1 Candidatus Poribacteria bacterium
CAATAGAATGCCAAAACCTGTTTTTCAAAAGGTGAAATGATTTCGAGTACTTCCGCGGAGTTAGCGACCCTTGAACCGATACCCTGAAATTCGACGCTTGGAAAAGGGAGTTGGTGCGAGAATATGAAAACCTCTTCGTCGTAATCTCGTGCCCGCTTCAATTCACGTTCTGCCCATGCTAATTGGTTGGTGCTAATATATCCGTGAGTTAGGTCTTCTGGAACTTCTTGTGAATCGAGAAGAATAAACCGAATATTTTCATGCACAAAACTGACAGAACCCATGCCATTGATACCAAAGTGTGCTAAGTAGGCATCTTTAGAACCGGTCTCCGGATGCAGATCGTGGTTGCCGGGGATATAATAGCAAGGAGCATTTATACGCTCACCGAGTTTTTGTGCGCTATCAAGTGCAGCTTCGTAACCCGCCGCGGACATCTCAAAACTGTTGCCACCACATACGATATCCCCACCGTGAATCACGAATGCTGGGTCGAAAGCATTCAGTTGTTCAACCAATTTTTCATAGAGCGCGAGACTGTTTTTTTGTTGTTGTAGTCCGCCCGCGAAGTTTCTCGGTGCGTTTAAATAAAGATGTGTATCCGTAATAAAGGCAAATTTAAAAAGGATCATAAAATATCTCTTATGTATATGTACAGGATTGGAACCGTTATGCGTAACTTCTTATAATAGACGCTGGCATAGGAGCGGACTTGTAAATGAACCTATATTGTTCGTTTTACCGCCCTATGCGTGCCACCTTCTGCATGTGTATGATATAAATATGATAAAGATAATACATGCTAAATTGTCAGCGTTAGTATCCGGTGTTACTCGGATGGCAGGACACGTGTAGGGTCGCACGTGATAACACTCTGCCATAACTAATATTATAATAATACCGCATTTTTATCGAAACGTCAATAAAAGTATCAGCAAATAGACATTAGAATAGAAAACTTCGGACAGTTCCTAACCGCTTCCCAGTAACGGATTGGGATCCCATCGTCAATAGCGGTATATCCGCAATTTCAGGGCCGCGCGCGTTTGGTTAGAATTGCGACGTAAGTTGGTGTGTTCGCTGCGTCAATATAGCGTTCAACTTGCCACGGTGTTTCCTTGAGGATGTCTTCCATTTCTGGCTTTGAAACAAACAGATAGTCAAACCACGGTGTAATATACTGTCGATAGCGGATTCGCAGTCGGAGTTGACCACTCATACGTCCGCGATCTCGGTTAAATTGATGGTAGGCGAGATGCCCCTGCTCCGTTGTTTGATACGGATCCATTGTTTCGGCGATAATTTTCGCGGTATCTGTTGTCATAGCCGCGAAACGTTTCAATAACCACCTTGCTCTTTTATAGTTTCCAACGAGTCCGAAATTATGTCCCATCATGAGAATTGTGTCAAATGTACCCATCTTGGAACTTAACTGCGTGATTGGGATGATAAGAGCGTTTTTGAGTCCACGACTTTTACAGGTCTGAATAGCTAATGGTGAGATGTCCGTTCCTAAAACATCGTGCCCCTGTTCTTGTAAATAGAGGCAGTGCCGTCCTGCACCACAGCCAATATCTAAAACGCGTCCGGTAGCATCCACCATAGCGAGTTTTTGGTGTTCAGCCCAATCCGCATATTCAGCGAAATAGTTAAGGGGTCCCAGACGGCTTGTATTAATAAGTCTGTCTTCTCTCTCGACAATTTCAACGTTTTCCCGACCATTATGATAATCTAAAAGCAGGTGCCCGTAGGCATCTTGGTTGTCATTTAGCACTCTATGACTCCTTGACGTAGCCGGTTGTTCCGTTGGGATTAACCCATTGCGTTTCCCAGTGTGTTTCAATGCCTTCGCGCCATGTTTGTGCTGCTTCTGTCAATTCAGCGGTAACTTCCGGATGTGCATCTTTCAGGTTCTTCGTTTCACCCATATCTGTTTCGAGGTTCGCGAGATGTATATCGTCTTCTGGGGGCGCGCCTTCTACTAATTGTCCGTTGAGTACGAGTTTCCAACTGTCGCGCCGCACGGCAGTCTGTTTGCCCATTTCCCAATAGATTTCGCTATGGGGTGTCGGTTCACCGTTTGCCACCATGGGTAGAACATCCAATCCATCAAGTTCATGTTCGGAAGGGTTGCCACCTGCTGCCGCGAGGAACGTTGGAAACACATCCATCGCCGCGCCGACTTCACTGATGACCTGTCCGGCGGGTATCTGCTGGGGCCAGTGCATGATTCCGGGTGAACGGATGCCGCCTTCATAGAGACTGAATTTATGTCCTTTCAGTTTCCCAGCTGTACCGCCGTAATACGGATCTTGCGTGCCGTCTAACCAGTTCCGCGTTTCACGTGAGGGACCGTTGTCGCTCTGGAAATAGGAGAACGTGTTTTCTGCGAGTCCAAGCCTCTCCAACTCAGCGAGGATTTCGCCGACGCTGTCGTCGACTGCACTGAGCATCGCCGCCATGATCTGTCTGTCCCACGGTAGATTTGGGAATCGGTCGACGTATTTTTGCGGTGCGTGCATCGGGTAATGTGGCGCGTTATAAGGCACATAGAGGAAAAAGGGTTTGCCGAGTTCAACGGATTTACGGATATATCTGATGGCGTATTCGGTGATGAGTTCGGTGAAGTATTCGCCGTTTCGGTAAATTTCCTCGCCGTTTTCCCAGAGATCGTGTGTCTGGTCGATGCCGCGCTGTCCCAGACCCCAGTAGAAGATGTGCGAAAAGAAGTCGATACAGCCCGCCATAAATCCGAACCAATCGTCGAATCCGTGGTGTTCAGGACGTGAACCCTCCGCGAGTCCCAAATGCCATTTCCCGGACATCGCAGTGTAATAACCGCCTTTCTTCAGGACCGTCGCGAGTGTCGGAACAGAAGGCGGCAGTCCTGTAGCGGTACGGTGTCCTGCTAAAATGGAGCGGACCCCTGCGTGGCACGGGTATCGTCCTGTCAGTAATGCTGCGCGTGAAGGCGAGCAGACCGGGGAATTTGAGTACCAATCTGTGAAGCGGGCACCCTCGGCTGCCATCCTATCGAGATGTGGCGTTTTGAAATCGGTCGCGCCCATACAGGACAAGTCACCGTACCCTTGGTCATCCGTTAGAAAGATAATAAAATTAGGTTGCATTTTTCCTCTATTTGTAATTATGCTCAGTTCGGTTGAACGTTACGGTCATTTAAAATCTGTAGAGATCACGTTAGTGTTTTGGGTGTAAGGGGTATAATGTGATCTTTA